>NZ_JBHFNQ010000041.1:0-44987 GCF_041929345.1 Floridaenema aerugineum BLCC-F46 | reverse complement strand
CAGAACCGGAAACCTCACGCGCTGAAGCTTTGCAACGGGTACTGAAGCATCGGGCTAATATTATTAAAGTTAATCCAGCTGATGATAAGTTGTTTGAAGAAGCATTGGGTTGTGCGTTAACTTATATGATGACTGGGGAGGTTTGTGTGCCACCACCGGGTTCTGATGTGGCTTTGCGGTATTTGCGCGATCGTATTAGTGTACCTAGAGATATGTCTATCTATGCTGCTAAACGGTTGAGAGAAGCGTTGGAGGCGACTGCGGCTTTGGTAGGCAATGGTCAAGGTACTCCGATTCCAATTAATCATCGGCGGGATCAAGACCCAGCTAATTTTGGCAAGAAATAATGATTAATTTTAGTTTTCAAAGGAAAGTACGATAATAATCACAACCGGAAATATGAGCGCGTAATGCTCGCTCATCGATAATACTATCAAATTTGATTCTTTCTGGTGTTCGCTCATCTTCTCCAATTCGGAAAACACCGTTTCTTTGCGGTACTAAAACTTCTCCATCTCCCCAAACAGGATAGATTATCCACAACTTATACTGACGTAAAATAATCCAAAAATTAGAGTACCAGGGATTATGAGAACGGTAATGTCCTGTATAAGCTAACCATTCGGGGGGATAGTTAAAAGTCTTAGTTTTGGTGTAGCGATCGCTCACATACCACTGCTCTCCATAAAACACTTCTACTACTTGATTATCCGAGCGTTTAAAAGTTAAAAGAAAAAGCGCAAAATCGGGATGATTAACATAAAAACTATCCCCATAACGCCGTTCTAAAATAATTTGTGTATCCTGGTATTCTAAAATTAAATGTTGATTTTGAGCAAAGAAAGTAAGTTGTTTGTTATCTCCTAAGTAAGTACCCGCATAATCAGTTGCTGTTGAAGCTGCTGCTGTTGCTTGAATAGCCACTCTGCCAAAGACAATACAGCCGAAGCCATCTTCTCTATGGCAATGGCTATCTCTACTGGCTGGTTGAAGAGTGTGGTTGTTTCAAGCATGGAAGCCACTATACCCTATTTTCACTCCTTGAGCTCAAACTCTTGCTACGCTTACTTCCTGTTGGAATTTATATAGGCTCAAATACCACCACTTGCAATACCGCAAGGCTGTTGCGGTGAGCAGTTACATAGCTAGAACTGGATATGATGAGACTATTACCATTCTCGATAAAGTTTTTGAGCATGATACATAATTTCTTCGTTGGGTAATCGAATCATGGCTGGCTGACGAGGGTAAGAAGTTTCGATCGCCCTAGTATCCTGCTCAACAACAGTTGTTACTGCACTCAACATCGAGCGTTGCAACAGTGGCTTAAATATGGGATGTTTAAACTTAGCATAAACCAGCACAAACGTTTTGGTTGTTGTCTCGGTTTCTGGGTAAAGAACATGAACTTGCAAAATCTCTCCCAAAGGAAAAGCAGTCTTAAAAGTAGTCAATGCAGGAAAAGCATATTCTAAAACCCCAGTATAAGTTTTCGGTGCAATTAAGATAACTGGATTACGGCGAATGTCATCCAAAGTAACATCTTCACGTTCGAGTTCCTGCGCTACCTTAGCCCAATATCCTTGTTCTTCAAAAACGGGAATTCGATTAGCTTTGATGCCGAACAACTCCCGATGAGTACCACTTTGATGATTGAAATCATAATTGATCAACAGATTATTCAAAAAAGTTCCTTTGATACTCTTTTCTCCAGCTACACCTAAAAAGGTCATCCCATCACTTACCTTTTCAATTAGATCGGGCACCCCAATTTTGGGATTCATACCAGCATAAGTCCAAATGCAATCACCTTTGACAATCAACTCTAAAGGTGTAGTCAGCGGATGTGCGCCAACTTTACCCGATTGATACAATCGCCCTTGAGCATCAAATTCTAAAGCATGAAATGGACAAGTAATAGTGTTTCGTTCTTTGCAGATCCAACCATTAGATAAAGGAGCTTGCAAGTGTGGACAAATGTTATTCAAAGCAAATACCTGTCGAAGCTGATTTTGCCAAAGGACATAATCTTGTCCATTAAGGGAAATTTTCTGCGGTTTGTTGATGCCTAGCATGGAACGGTGAGCAATCAACCAAGGTGCGCCCGGAAGAATGGTTTCCATACTTTCTCCAAAGGATAAGGTTTGTAGGTTAGAACGGTGCGGTGCAGTGCAAAGTTGTTCCCAACAGGAAACTTGCACTTAAGCAGTTACTCAGCTTGGTCAAGCTGTAGCCTAAAATTGTGACATAACTTTCATATTTGACTTATAAAATACGACGGATTATTCATGTTTGTCAAGGTAGATTTATGGAAAAAATAGCAGCGCGATCGATCCCGATGCGAAGACAACCTCAGCAAAAGCGCAGCCAACAAAGGGTAGAAAAGATTTTACGCGCAGCAGCAGAAGTATTTGCAGAAGTGGGATACGAAGCGGCTACCACGCATCTGATTGCAACGCGGGCACAAACTGCGATCGGATCGCTCTATCAGTTCTTTCCCGATAAACTGGCGATTTTTCATGCCTTGGAAGCTCGTCACATGGAACGGGTAAAGGCAATTAATGCTCAACTATTGCAATACGCCCAGCAACAACGACCATTTGCAGAGTTTATTGACCGAATGGTAGACACCTTTGCAGCTTACTTTCAAGATCCGATTGCCCGTGTGGTTTATATCCAGTACTTTTTAGCCCCAGAGCTATTTAAACTATTCGATGAAACTTTCAATGAGGAGTTGATTCAACAATATGCAGGTTTCTTCCGGCAATGCAATCCAAAATTAGAGGTTCAAAAAAGCGAACGCCTCGCAGAAACGGCTCATCAGTGTTACAACGCCCTACTACTAAACGCTTTACGAGGTGAGGAGAGTAAACGTCAATGGCGTTATGAGGAAATTAAAGCCTTGCTGGTAGCTTACTTGCGATCGCATTTACAGCCAGAATCATCACAATTACAAGTAATGAAAGTAATGATATGTCCGCACTGTCATTCCGAGCGCCTGTCAAAAAATGGACATCGTTACGGTAAGCAGCGCTATTTGTGCAAAGACTGTGGTAGACAGTTTCTCGATCGCAATAATTTGCAACCGTAAGCATCGGGTTTTGGGGTAGTGGAAATATGGCGCGGGTGCTGCTTGACAGCAATACAGCAATATTGTAGGATTTGTTGATTTCAAGGTCATACCAGTTCACCAGGGTTCAGAGCAGAAGTTTGCCAGAATATTCGATTTTTTCATTAGACCATCAGTTCACCGATGTGGATACGGGACGCAGCTAGCTCGTAAGGTAATTAGTTCCGCAAAAGAACAGGGAGCAATTAACATTGAGATAAGTGTTTTGCCTGATAACAAGGCAGCTTTGGCTTTTTGGCAAAGTCTGGGTTTCAGCCTTCATCTATATGCTCTTCAAATGACTGTATAGACAGGTAACATATTCAGTTAAACTAAGGCTCGGTAATTATGGCAAAACCTGTAGTTCTAACCGTCGATGACGATCCAGAGGTTCTACAAGCGGTGTCACGGGACTTGCGACATCAATATGGCGATCGCTTCCGCATTGTGCGAGCAGAATCTGGCATTGCTGCACTTGACGTAGTTCAGCAACTCAAATTGCGAAATGAACCCGTTGCTTTATTTTTGGTCGATCAACGAATGCCGCAAATGGGAGGTGTGGAGTTCATTGAACAGGCAAAAGACGTTTTTCCGGTTGCGAAACGAGTTTTACTGACAGCTTATGCAGACACAGATGCTGCTATACAGTCGATTAATAGCGCCCGCCTGGATTACTATTTGCTTAAGCCTTGGGACCCACCCGAAGAGCGGCTTTATCCAATTTTGGATGATTTACTTGATGACTGGAGTGCAGCATTCCGTCCACCTTTTGAAGGTATTCGCGTTGTGGGTAATCGTTGGTCGCCTTTTTCCCATCAGGTGAAAGACTTCTTGGCACGAAACCAAATTCCCTATCAGTGGTTGGATATTGAACTAGAGCCAGAGGCAGCTAAATTGGTAGAATACGCCGAAGCTGAAGGCAGACAACATCTACCTTTGGTATTATTTCCTGATGGTTCTCAATTAATACAACCTTCTAATTTAGCGATCGCAGAGAAGCTCGGACTGAAAACCCAAGCACAACGCCCTTTTTACGATTTAGCGATCGTCGGTGGTGGGCCTGCGGGATTAGCAGCAGCGGTCTATGGCGCATCTGAAGGATTAAGTACCGTTTTGATTGAGCGAGAAGCACCAGGCGGACAGGCAGGCTCCAGTTCTCGGATTGAGAATTATCTGGGATTTCCTGTAGGCTTGAGTGGTAGCGATTTGGCAAGACGAGCCGTTACCCAGGCACGACGATTTGGGGTAGAGATTCTCACGCCTCAAGAAGTTAAAGGCGTGCGACTGCAAGACTCCTACCGGATTTTGCAACTTGCAGACAATAGCGAGATTAGCTGTCATGCTCTCCTGGTGGCAACGGGCGTTTCCTACCGTTGGCTCAATGTGCCTGGAGCCGATAAGTTGACTGGGGCAGGTGTATATTATGGTGCTGCTATGACCGAAGCGATCGCCTGTAGCAATGAAGATGTTTACTTAGTAGGTGGGGCAAACTCAGCCGGACAGGCAGCGATGTATTTCTCTAAATATGCCAGCAAAGTAATTATGCTGGTGCGTGGGGAGTCGCTGGCTACCAGTATGTCTCAGTATTTGATTGACCAGATTGCCGCAACCCAAAACATTCAAGTTTGCACCTGCTGTAGTGTATTAGAAGTAAAGGGAAACGAACATTTAGAAGCAATTGTAATTTCCCATGGCAAAACTGGAGAAGTTGAAACTGTACCTGCACGATCGCTGTTTATCTTCATCGGTGCCAGTCCCAAAACCGATTGGTTGGATGGCGTAATAGAACGCGATACTCAAGGTTTTATTCTCACTGGGCCTGATTTAATATCTAATGGTAAATTGCCACGCGGCTGGAATTTAGACCGTCCTCCATTTTTACTAGAAGCGAGTGTTCCTGGCATCTTTGCAGCGGGAGATGTGCGATATGGGTCAATTAAGCGAGTGGCTTCTGGTGTGGGCGAAGGTGCGATCGCAGTTCAATTTATTCATCGCTATCTTGCGAAGGTTTAGCTCAAGGAGATTCCCATGCTATGTGTTGAAGATTTGGTAAATTTAGACCCGTTTCAACAACTTCCTCAAACCGATTGGAGTGGGTTTGCGATCGCGCTCAAACTGTTGAACTTCGTACTGGGGAACTCCTGGTACAGGAAGGAGATGTTTCCTGTGACTTGTATATTTTGGTTGCGGGTCAAATGAGCATTACCCGCCGAAGTGAAAATATTGATATTCCTGTTGGTCAACATAACGCACCATCATTCTTTGGTGAAATTCCTGTGCTTACCGATGAACCTGTGCTGGTGACAATGCGGGCGGTAACAGATTCTAAACTCTACAAAATTAAAGCAAACGACTTCCTCAAGCTACTACATGAATGCCGCGATTTTGAGCGAACGGTATTTCGTATCATGCAGCGTCGGACTCGTGGTTTAGAGTCTTTCATTCGCGGACGAGAAAAAATGGCTGCGTTGGGGACGCTTGCTGCCGGATTAGCCCATGAACTCAACAATCCAGCCGCAGCGTTGCTTCGTGCTTTGCGACAAATGCCAAGTGCCGTCCTCGAGCTACAGCGCATGAACTTAGTTTACGGACAACGCCAGGTTGAGGCAGAGCATACTCAGCAATGGTTACAGGAACGCGATCGGGGTTATGATGCGATTCTCAACGAGCGCATAGATCCTGTGAGTTTGAGCGATCGGGAAACCATTCTGCTAGATTGGCTGGAAAACTATGGTGTGAAGCAAGCTTGGAATCTGGCAGAACCTTTAGCGGAAGGCGGTGTTGAGATCGAAACCCTGAATCAGCTTATGGAGCGTTGGCGCAACGATTCCACCGAGTTACGGGAAATGGGTTTACATTGGTTAGCGCTATCTTTTGAAGTGATGTCGATGATTAAACATGGTTTGCGCGGAGCAGAACGAATTTCAGAACTGGTGCAAGCCATGAAATCCTACTCTTATTTAGATCGGGGGATTCAGCAAGAGGTAAATCTGCATCAAGGTTTAGAAGATACGTTGCGGTTGTTTGCTTACAAACTCAAATGTGGTATCCAAGTACAACGCCATTACGATCCACAGATTCCGAAAATTATGGCTTATGGTAGCGAATTGAATCAAGTGTGGACGAACTTAATTGATAATGCGATCGATGCTATGGATGGCAAGGGAGTGTTGGAAATTACAACTGGGCAGCGCGATCGCTTTGTCAAAGTTGACATCACCGATTCTGGCAGCGGCATTCCCCCGGAAATTCAATCGCGCATTTTTGAACCCTTCTTCACCACCAAATCAGTCGGACATGGATCGGGACTAGGTTTAGAAACGACTCGACGGATTGTAGAGAATCGCCATCACGGAACAATTTCCTTTGAATCACAACCAGGCAGAACTTGTTTCACAATCTGCTTACCAGCTTACTGAGCAGTGTTAGAATCAACAGTTCAAAGGTTTAGTTGAGTTGTCGTGTCTTCATCATGGGTTAAATTATTTCTCGATGGACACATCTGGCAGACGACTCCACTCATTCCAAGAACCATCATAGTTCCGCACATTTGGGTAGCCCAGTAAATGCTTCAAAACAAACCAAGTGTAAGCCGATCGCCCACCAATAGCACAATAAGGAAACACCTCTTTTTCAGGAGTAATACCTTTGCTAGTGTAAAGTGCCTGTAACTCTTCCAATGACTTGAAAGTTCCATCTTCATTTAGTGTTAAAGTATGTTCTATGTGAACAGCGCCAGGAATATGTCCGGCTTTTTCTGTGCCTAGTGGTGGCTTCATCAGGAAGTGTTCACCTTGGTATTCTGGCAAAGTACGCACATCTAAGAGTACTTGATCGGGGCGATCGATCGCTGCATACACCTCATCAGAGAATACCCGCAAACTAGCATCCAGGGGCTTTGCTCGATAATCGACTGGTGAGAAAGTTGATAACTCTGCGGTTACTGGAAGACCTTGGGCAATCCACTTTTGATGTCCACCATTTAAAACTCGAACATCTGAATGCCCAAATAATTTCAATAACCAGAAAATCCAAGCTCCAGTTCCAGGATAACTGCCATAAGCAACAACAGTTGTTTCGTTGGTAATGCCGGAGTGGGAGAGCAACTTTTCAATGGCAGTTGCATCAAGATTGATTCGTAAGTCTGGCAGAAGTAAGTCGGTGAGGATATTCCAGAAAACTGCACCCGGAATATGAGCATTGTGGTAGCGTTCTGGACTCATCTCAACTTCGACAATTCGCAAGTTAGGATCGTTGAGGCGATCGGCAAGCCATTGAGTATCAACTACAATTTCTGAATTAGCATTATTTATCATAGAATTCCCCTAAATTGTTGTAGATTTGTTCTCGTTTTTCGCAGATGAAAGAATGTTTCCTACCCGATGTACTAGTGTTGAAGACGCAGAAAATAGGGAAAATCCGAGTAAGGGATGGAAAAAAGCTAAGGGAAAAGGCAAAGGAAGTTGTGCATGAATGGTGAAAAATTGCAATGCTAATAAAATGGGTAGGCTCAAGGTGAGCATTCGGACTCGTTTAGGAAATGAAACCAAATAAACCCATACCAGTAGAACTAGGGATAGTCCGCTGTAGCTTCGCACAAGCCAGACGTGAGTATTCCACCAACCAGAATTACCAAAATAAGCCAGTCCCACAGTTAACACTTGGGCAACTAGACAAAGATTGAACAGAACAGCAATAATATAAAAGCCGATGATTGTTGGTGATAAGGAAGATTGGGAGTTTTCTGTAGTGGGATTGACGTGAGCATCAAGCGAGTTGGCAGAAGAATCCATAAATTTGCTCAAGCCTCAAGTTGATTTGCAACACTAAAGTCAGATTAAACTAGCTACCTCTGTCTGAATAGACCTCGATCGAGTACACTTAGCTCTAGAGCCGTTGGTCAGCTTTCATGAAAACCATGATGGAAAGTCCTTTGCAGCCATTATTTACAGCGATCGCTCAAGCACAGGATGAAGACGAGATTAGAGAGTCGATTATGGCAGCACTAGGCGAGTATTTTGAGGCTAACCGCTGGAAATTGAGTTTTCTAGACCAGCTTCCTACTATTAATGAAAATACACCAAGAATGCTGAAACTAGCTTTGTCGCTAGACTACAATCCAGTATTGCGTTACTTAGTGCAGCGCCATGCGGCTGTGCATGAGGGAATTATTTTGCCGAATGGAGTTTGGCAGACAATTTGCCCTCGCGCCGATCATGGGCACGTTATGGTAGGTCCGATCGTCACTCACGGTCAACTGGTGGGTGGGATTGCCTTTACTCGCCATCGAGATGAACCCGCCTTTAATACAGATAATCTAGCGGATTTGAGTGCGCTATGTCTGCACCTTTCGACGCGACTTGCTCAAATACGTTCAAAACCACTAACTTTTGAACACAATGCTGTTAACGTAGACTCTCCTAAAAAGAATCCCCTCACTCCAAGAGAAATAGAAATTACCGAACTAGTTGCACAAGGACTGACGAATGCTCAAATTGGCACTAAATTATGGATTACGGAACATTCGGTTAAGCAAGCATTGAAGCGGATGTTTCGCAAGCTGGGAGTGGTATCCCGTGCCCAATTGGTAGCCAGAATTGCCGAATTAGATATTGCAGTGATGCGTTAGTACATGGCTTACCTTCTAACTTTATTAATATTTTTATCTCCTGTGTAATCAAATTGAACAAACAGTTTGTCTAGATTAAATGTAATCTAGACAAACTGCTTTAATTTATGGGTTCTAGTCTGAAGCTAAAAGCATGACAGCATCAGCATGAGCTAACACCACATCAGGATTGCGTTGCAAAGCTGCGTCATACTTATAAGCAAAATCATTTCCCCATTCGTTTGGTGTAAGCAAAGTCCGAACCTCATCAATAAGAGTAGCGATCGCTTCCTTTGTTACAGGCTCATCAGCATGAAGCAAATCATCAATTTGTACAATCAGTTGGGAAAGTTGATGTAACCAGGCAAATTGTTCATGATTAATCACTAGTTGTAGTAGTTCGCCAGTAGAAACATTTCCCCGCATTTGTTCGTAAGTAATACGTTCTGTGTTTAACAATGACTTGTGCAAGCGCAGCAATTTAATTCGTAAATCGCTTAAAAGTTGATGCTGATTAATCCGATTTTGAAGTGTGTTTTGCATAAATTTGTCCCATCTTTCCATTTTGGTAATCTTCGATCGCCTGCATAATTTGAGCTTTGGTGTTCATTACAAATGGCCCATAGCGCACTACAGGTTCATTCAACGGTACTCCGCCAATTAGCAGGAAATCGAGCGGTTGTTGAGCATTAGCAAGGTTAGCAATGACAACCTCATCCCCATCAGCAGCAAAAATCACCATTTGTCCATCATGACCACGTTCCTGTTCGGTGCCAAACAAACCAGTACCATCGAGCAGATATGCAAAAGCGTTGTATTCTTTCGGTACTCTTTGGACGATCGATGCACCCGGTTGTAACGTGAAGTGTAGGTAAATAATTGGTGTGCGGGTTTCAATGGTTGCCTTTGCACCTAACGCTTCAGAAGCAATGACTCGCACCGTTACAGACCCATCTTCTGTATGAACTACAGGAATTTGAGCCGCCTTAATTTCTTGATAACGAGGCGCAATCATCTTATCCCGTTGCGGCAGGTTAACCCAGAGTTGAATCCCATGTAGCCGTCCACCTGTGCGAGTAAATTCTGCTTGGGGCATTTCCGAATGCACCACCCCTGCACCTGCGGTCATCCACTGCACATCACCCGGATTTAAAACTCCCGTATGTCCAACAGAATCTTTGTGTTCTAACCGTCCATCTAATACATAGCTAACGGTTTCAAATCCCCGATGGGGATGATCTGGTGCGCCTTTTGCCTGACCTGGTTTTAGGTTAACTGGGCCTAATTCATCAAGGAGGAGAAAAGGGTCAAACTCGGAGAAACTGCTTTTAGGAAAGGGACGACGTACCAAAAAACCTGCCCCTTCTAAAGTTTCCACACTATTAATAATTCCGGCAACCGATCGCAGCGTTTGAGTGGTAACGGTCATAGTATCGCCTCCTGGGAATCAGATAATTTATCTCACTTGTCTTATATCTGATTAATCATATATTAGCATAGTAGTATATAAAACTGTTCAGTAGGGCTTGTATCCCTAAATTAGTTCGGTAAACCGTCTATGTCTTTGACTTACGTGATTCTCGGTCTACTCCAGCAACAGGAACGGACTGGCTACGATCTGAAAACACAGTGCTTTGATGATTGCATTGCCCATCTGTGGCAAGCAGATCAGGCACAGATTTATCGCACATTGGATAAGTTAGAAGCACAAGGCTGGATTACCTGTAGGGTGGAAATTCAGCACGATCGTCCGAATCGCAAGGTCTACCAGATTACAGAAACAGGCTCCAAAGCATTAAATCAGTGGTTGAGAACCCATCAGCCTCTACCGATTTTGCGAGAGCCTTTGTTAGTACAACTTTACTTCGCCGCTCAATTACCAAATGAAGCAATTATTAGTTTATTGGAGCAAGAGTTAGAAGCGAGGTACCAGAAACTAGCCGAGTGTGAGGCTCACGATCTTCCTGCTTTGGATAATTTGGAAGCATCTCGCGAACAGAAAATGCAGCGGTTGGTATTAGAGTTAGTCAAGCAGCGGGAACAGACTTATCTTAATTGGCTCCATGAGGCGATCGCAACACTCCAAAACCAATCCGAATCAATTTCTGAATCTGAATAGATGCTCAAACTTGTCGCTCCTAAAAGATTAGAAATCACTCGCCGCAGTTTTAAAACATTGGGGTTACTTTAAGCTTACAGTTTGATATCATGTCCGGTCTTTCCAAAAGAGTTAAGGTGAGAATACGGCAACCTTCAAACCAACGGATAATTTAAATCGATCTGCATTGCCAGCAGGTAGTTCAATTACCAAGTCAACAGGAACGGGCGATTTGTATACAGGGCAACGCTGATTAAGACAAGGGGGAACAGATTGTGCGATCGCAACTACCTTACCTTGACGCACAAACACAATGTCGAGAGGTTCACGGACATTTTTCATCCACAACGACACGACTCTTGGCGGTTGAACGGGGAACAGCATACCCGAACCATTAAGCTGATTTCGATACATTAAACCTCGTGCTTGCTCTTCGGGAGTCCGGGCAATCTCTAGCGGAATCTGACGACGATCCACTACCAAGTAAGCAATTGGCTTTTGAGTTCTATGAGTCGATCGCTTTTGCAGGGTGGTAATAATTTGCACAAGAGAACCCACCAGCAAAAAACAGCCGATAGAAACTCCAACCAAGTCAATAAATTTATTAATCCGATTCTTACTATGCGGCATGGCTAATCAAGATTTTTAGAAATAGAAATTGGCTGACCCCAAAATGTTTGGATAGGAGGAGCATATTTAGAACTATCAGGACTACTCGATGGTTCGCAAAAGTATTTAGATTGATTCTGAATTGCAATAATTCGGTCAGGATCTATTGAATAGAGTGAATGAATTGTCTGAGCAGCTTCTATTAAATCAGAACCACTTATTTCAAGGGTGATAACATTGTCTTCATCAGCGATTCTTGCTAGTTTTTTTTGACGTTTCTCTGCTAAAGCTTTCTGGAAAATTTTGTTGACTGCTCTTTCAACTACTGCTTCTAATTCGCCGCCACTAAAATTTACTGTGGAATTATTTAGCAGTGTTCGCCACTCACTTTCAGTTAATGGCCCATCTTTTTGAGCATAGCGAGAATCATATCTGGAAGCGTGCAACTGGATGATTTCTTTGCGTTCGATAGCTTGAGGTAAACCCACATAAAATTTCCGATCGAACCTCCCTGCACGAGTTAATTCGGGTGGTAGAGATTTGAGGCGGTTGAGCGTAGCAATGACATAAGTTTTGCTTTTTTTCTCTTGCAACCAAGTTAGTAACGTACCGAGAATTTGCCTATTAGCAATGTCTTCTCCAGAATGGTTGGAAGCGGCAAATAATTTGTCAAATTCGTCAAATCCTATGACACAAGGTTCGAGTGCTTCCACTCGGAGCAGCATTTCTTTGAGGAACTTTAAACCACCTGCTACTATGGTTCCCACATCTAGCATGACCAGTGGAAAAGAAAGCAGGACAGCACAAGCTTTAAGTGCCCTACTTTTACCAGTCCCCGGTGGACCTACTAGCAAGCATCCTTTAGGAAAGGGAAGATTACTTGCACGAGCTTCTGGAGAGTACTTGTTTTTAACTTCGATAAATGCTTTTTTGAGCAAATCCAACCCCCCAAAACTGTTGATTTCCGGTTTGGGTATGAACTCTAAATTGAGACTGCGAAGTAGATTGATTTTATATTGCATTAAAAACAAAAGAGCATCTTCATCCTTAGTACTGCAACGCTTCAAACCTAAGCGAAGTCCGGTTTTTATTTCCTCTTCAGTTAATCCAGAAGCAGCCAAAGTTAAGCTGTTTAAGTCTATAGTGTTTTTATCTACATTAAATTCATCTAATACTTCATTAGCTATTAAAAGAATTTGTTTCTGATTTGGGAGTGGCTTCCATACTTCGGGAATGAGGTTGATTAGATGTGAAGGTAAATCCACACCCATTGTCGATAGTAGAATCAGGTATTTCGGTGACTGACTTAAGCGCCAATTATTAAAAATAGTTCTAAGATTATCATTAATTTTCAAAGCATTTTCGCGTGATAAAGAGTCAGCTTGAGGCGAAACATTGATAAAAAACTGTAAATTTTCTATCACAAAAATACCGGGTTCCTGGCAGTGAAGCAGAAAGTTAACAACATCGATTAAGCACTCATTAGCTGGTTTAAACTTATCCCAGATTTTTTGAATTGACCCGGCGCTATAAATTTGAAAGACTTCTTGCCCGTAATTCCAGACATATACTGGTAAGTTCCTGGTGACGGCTAACTTTTCATTAATCCATTTCAAGGTATTTGGCTGTTCTATAGCAGAGCATTGAATAGAAACCACTTTAACAGTTTCTATTAATAAATCTAGGTCTAGCCAATTCATAACGTTTTCCTCAGCAATTTTTCCTTCATAACTATCTATTAGCAAAATTATTCAAAAATTAATACCTATCTTGAGTAAGAACAGTAATTGCTTTATGGCATAAGTATTTATCTAGCTTTATTACTTTATCAAACCAAGGGATTGAAGACTTATTAGATATGCTTTAACTTCGCTCTCTGCCTGTCATTGTTAATTTTGGATATTGCCATAAAAATTAAGCTATTACGCCTAAAGGCAGAGAAGCTATCTAGCCAAAGACATCATCGTTTTATGCCAAAATATGCAAAACATCTATTTCAATTAACACAAAAAAAACTCTAGAATTTTCCTGTCAATAGAAAGATGAGAATAAGTTTAAAAGTGAGATATTAAATAATAAGTAATTCAGCGAAACAGCAGTTTAAATAATTACTGTTTTCCTATTTGGATATGTAAAAGGAAAAACCAAAGTTTATGAATTCTCAATTTGCTCGTTATCGGCTACGTTCATGCCAAGTGGACAAGAAAAGTTTTTTGGCACGGATACCTATTAGCGCACTAATGTCAGTAACAACAGTTTTACTTTTGATTGACATGGTGATGGATGGCAGTGTTACCAGTTTCCTTGCTTTTGCCCTTGGCGTTATCGGAACGGCATCGATAATATGGCCTCGTGAAATCAACAAATTCCTTAAAGAGTTTTGGCATTGGCAGCGTCGCCATAAAATTAACATTTTGCCTTTAGTTTGCACAGTGATAATAACACTGTGGTGGCTAGATATTACCACTGTTCCTGCTCACGCTCAGTTTTTTATTCAAACTGAAAATTGGTTACGTAGTGCTTTTCCAATTAACGGTGGAACTGGGGGTGCTGGAGCAGGTGGAACAGATATTTATAGCATCGTCTTCAACACCTTACGAGCAATTTTTGTTTTGTATTTAGCGGTTGCTTTAGTCAGAGTAATTGCAGCAGCCAGAAATGACGAAGATTGGCAGTCTTTAGCCAGAACTCCCCTAATTATTTTGGTCACAGTAACTTTAGGAGATATCTTAGCTGGACTAATTACTGGTGGTGCAGCTGGTGGTCCTAATGCTGCTCCTTAATCTTCGTTTTAGTTAACTTGAGCTTGGGTAAAAATCGATGCCCGAATTAAATCCCAAAAAATTTCGAGTCGTTAACCCTACTTTGGGAAAGGCTCCCAAAGTAGGGCCATTCCCAGCCGATCAGATATTTCCTTGGGCAGGAATTTGTTTGACAAGTTACTGGGTTTGCAAACTTATTTTAGGTCTCTCTTGGTTGTGGACTGGGGTGATTGCTGGCTGGGGAATCTCTACTTGGTGGGTACTGACAGGGAGTAAAGCTTGGAAATTCTTGTCAAAATTTATTTCCACTCCCTTTTGGGTTAGAGGATTTGGACAGTATCGCAGAATGCTAAAACCTGAGCCAAATCGACAATTCAAAAAAGTTAACAAATATCGACGATAGAAGGTGAAAGATTGTGTTTGAGTTGAAGAAAAAAGTTAGAAAAAAGACACAACAACCCAAGGTAAAAAGCCAGGTAAAAATTGGCAAGCGCTGGATAAATGATGGAGAAGCCAAGGTTAGAGCCACGCCCTTTGAAGATGAATGCCATTTAGCTTCAATGGTGCAAATTGAACTGAGAGGTAGAAAGATAGGTGCTTACCTCCTCAAAAAAGGTGAAAACAGCTTCATGCTTCAGTTCGGCTTTGAATGCCAAGGGATTCATACTACTTTAAGAAGTGAACAAATTGACCCAATTTTTGATGCCATTGAAGCCAGTTTAAAAGACTTACCGGAGAACGAACGGTTGACCATCAACTTAGGTTCTTTTACGTCAGATGCAGCCAGACAAAAAGAATTGAAAAACTTGTGTCAAAATGCGCCGAATACAGAACTGCAATATTTGCTCTTATGTGAACGCAAGCGGGTACAGGAATTAACAGAGATGGGCATTCGCAAGCCAAAGTTCTTACGATTATATGGCACTTATACCGTTGAGCCAGATACAGAGGGAACAACGGATTTGATTGAGAAAGCTTTAGCCAAACTTGAACGATCGTGGAAGCAATTTACAGGTGAATTACAGCAGTTGCAATACATCCGAGTTGAGAAGTTAATTTATTCATCTTTTACGGATGGATTTCAAATCTGGGAACAATTGCTGGCTAACAAAATGGGATTAGATGTTCGCCCATTAACTGCTGTTGAATTATGGACAAATTTGTGGCAGAGGTTTAACAATACACCAACAATTCCCATCCCCCAGTTGTTGGTGCTAGATGAAGATGGCTTGCGAGAAGACGTTTATTCGGAAGTTCACCCAGTCACTTTATTAATGGAATCGCCTTCGAGTATACCTGTTGCAGACCGACGCTGGGTAAACGTTAACAGTAAATATATTGGGGTTCTAACTTTTGTTGATAAGCCAGGAGGTTGGGTCAGCAAAGAACAACAGTTGAGATACTTTTGGGACAACGTGATGCGCCGGGAGGATCTCTACGACAGTGAGATTTTCTGCCAGATGATGCGGGCTAACGACACTTTGGTGAAGACGAATATGCAGCGGATCACCAAGCAATCAACTGTATCGGCACAGTTGGCGAAAGAACAGAACTCGGTTGATGTTGGTTCGTTGCTCAAAGTAGAAGATGCGATCGCAGCCCAAGCCGAATTATATCGAGGTGCTGTCACTATCCACACCGCCGTTGCTTTTCTAGTCTACCGCGATAGTCGCAGCAAGCTGGATGACGACTGCCGCCATATTCAGTCACTATTTTTGCGCCCAGCTTGGGTGCTACGAGAAACCGAATACCCCTGGAAACTATGGCTGCAAACATTACCTATCTGCTGGGACAGGCTACTAACAACTCCTTTTAACCGCCGCCTGCCTTACCTGAGCAGCGAAGCTCCTGGTTTTATGGCTCTAGTTCGCACCCGTTCTGGTGACAATTGTGGCTTTGAGTTGATTGCAGAGGAAGGAGGTACGCCAGTATTCCTCAATTTATTCACGCAACACAAAAATCTGGGGCTATTCGGTACGACTCGCAGCGGTAAGTCTGTCACGGCAGCAGGAATTCTGACCCATGCCCTAAGTCAGGGGATGCCTGTTGTTGCTCTCGATTACCCCAAACCAGATGGAACTAGCACTTTTACCGATTACACCCACTTCCTGGGGCAAGATGGTGCTTATTTCGACATTGGTAAGGAAAGCTCTAATTTATTCGAGTTACCAGATCTGAGTACTCTCGAACCGAAGCTTCAGCAAGAGCGATTTGAAGACTATAAAGAGTTTCTCGCTTCTGCTTTGATGGCAATGGTTGTGGGAACCAAGCGTGGTGAAGGTGCTAGAGAGCAAGCTTTATCTGACACCATTCGCTCAATTTTGGCACTGGCTTTGGAAGAGTTTTTTGGTGATTGGCAAATTCGCGATCGCTATGCCAAAGCATTTATCAACGGCTTTGGTTCTTCCGAATGGCAAGACACGCCAACGTTATCCGACTTCTTAAATTATTGCTCGTCGGAGCGGTTGCAACTAGATGCGATCGCTGGCGACATTCAAACCGCTCTGCCATTAATTAAATTGCGGTTGCGATTTTGGATGTCATCGCGAGTCGGTAAAGCGATTTCTTACCCTTCAACTTTTCGCAGCGATGCCAGATTGTTAGTTTTTGCTCTGCGAAATCTTTCCAACGATGAAGATGCAGCTATCCTTTCCCTATCAGCTTATTCAGCTGCTTTAAGGAGAGCTTTGGGGGCTCCTGCCTCCATATTCTTCATCGATGAAAGCCCAATTTTATTTGAATACGATAGCATCGCCGCTCTGGTAGGAGTGAAAGTTATTCAGATTTAAGCGAAAAAATGGCTCAGGCAATGGATTTAGCAAGACTTGGTTACACTGTAGACACTCTAGAAAATATGCTTGACACAGATGGTGAGTTTAAAGTAAAAGAAGCATTTCAAACTGTTCCCGAATGTAAAAAGCAAGTTGCAAATATTCTGTTTAGAACCAGTTGTTACTGTAAGTATAGTGGTTTAACAACAGATAAATACTGCCTTGTCGGTTCAATGGTACCATCTAAAGCTAACGAAGATACAAAAATGATGATTTATCCCATAAAAAATAAATCTCATATTCCAATGCTGGAGAGAATTTTTGATCCTCAATCTTGCTAACCATTAAGTAGAACAATCAAGTTTAGTGACTAAAAAAATATGTTTCAAGAAAACTCCTCTAACAATCTTAATGTTACGTTAACAGAAGCAGCTAAAAGCGGCTTGGAAGCTCTTGCACAACAATACGGTGAAACTGTCTCTGGCCTAGTTCAAAAAATCGGGCTTGGGGCTATTAATTTTAACAAGCTTGGGGAAATCAGTAATAGGCAACGTCTACTAAAGTTTAATATTTCTCAAACAAACTATAACCCAAAATCTCATTCTTGGACATGGGTGGTTATGGGTAACAAATACGGAGGTAAAGGAACTCTTAGAGACTGCATTGATGAAATTTCTGATTACATAGATGTTGCTCAAGATTTAAGAGAGTTAAATTTTTATTCGATGGAAGATCTTTTTATAGAGTGCGTCAGGAATGGAAAAGCAGAAGGTTATGATTGGAAAATTTACTGCTCAAGCAAATAAAGCAAATAGTTAGAGTAAATATTTACTTATAAAATGGAAGATTATAAGTAAGTATTTCATTTATTACGGCAAAGAGCAGGTTCTATTTGTGTGCGAAGTCCTTCGTTAGATTCCCAAGCCTTCGCTCGTCTTAAAACTAAATTTTGACCATCTGAACCAATCCCTATTGAGTTTAAGCTAGTAGCTAGTAATAATGCACCCGAATTTCTTTCTGTTATAGATAAAAAAGATACTTTGCCCTCTTTTCTTGCTTTTTCTGCTTGATCGATAGTCGCCAATGTATCAAGTAATCCTTTATTGTTAATACGCAGGGGTAATTTTTCACCCTCATAAATTTGTACTCCACATATCTGAACTGATGGTGCTGAACAACCACTAAGTATCATCAAAGTTGTAGTTGTAATTGAAAAAGCAAATCTTTTTTTGTGATTCATATAAATTTTTTGTGAAATTTTACAAAATTTATTAACTATAAAGTAGTATAACGTCATAAATGTATTATGTCAATTAGCTATTTTTAAGGCTATCTAAGCATGGATTTGTTGGTATTTTAGGTGATCAAAATATCGCCCAACTCTGTTGCATGATCCGATGAATTTCGTGTCACAGTTAGGGATTATCTGGAGAAAAACGACCCAGATAATGTTCCCGAAAAAGTAACCGCTCATCGCAGCAAAGCCTCAGCACAGGAAGCACACGAAGCAATTCGATCGACTGACATCGATCGCACTCTTCAACTGGCTTCTGGGGAAATGTCAGAGGAAGAGGCACAAGCCAGTTTGAATTTATTTATCGACAGTTTGAATCACTTTGGTGGATGCGTACAGCACATATTAGTGCGAAACTGGGGGATGACTAACAATTGGAAAATTGTCGATGAAAGTAGTGAATTAGAACCTTTCTGCAAATCCCCCAAGGACAAGATTGAAGAGGAGATTGCCATAGATAAGGGAAAGGGCATTCAGCTGGTAGATAGTCACGGTTTACCAATTAAAAAAGCAATTCAAATTGATTTTCCCGCCCTTTCTTCACAAGAGGGAAAGCGTTTAGCTAGAGAGGAAGTAAAGTTTGCACAAGCGATACTGCGACCTTCACAAGATGGTGTGACAAAGGAAGGAAAAAAAGCTTGGCCGCTCTGGGAGCGACAACGGATAATCAATTTCCTTAAAAAAGCCTCTGCGGTGTTGGATAACACTGGATTGTTTTGAGGCTTTCCTAATAGATAAGGAATTTTCAGAGCCGTTAGCTGGCGCGATGGTTATCGAAAACCAGGAGTAAAAGGCACAGTTTTTCAAAGAGTAATTACCGGAGATTGTATGACTAATACTTCAACAGAATCTACTAATTCACAGCAAATACTATTGGATAGATTGCTCGAAGGTAGAGACTCTAATTTTAAGAGCAAAGTTTTGGATTATATTCAGCTAACTGAGTTAAGCCCGGACGATCCAGCAATTATCATGGCTATTCTGACAGGAAATTTGGCTTTCATGTTAGAAGATGCTCCTGCATCATTCGAGCATCTCTTTAGAGAGTGGTCAGGTGAAATCCAACGGGCTTTGCATTTGGCTGAAAAGCTAGTGGTGGAGCGCCAAAAAGCTGCGATCGCAGATGCTGCGAAGGAATTAGTTCGCTCTACTGAATCCTCTCAAGCGACAAAGTTGTTCTCAGCTATTATCCCAGCTGCTGGTGTGCTGCTTGGTGCAATAGGTCTGGGATTTTTCATGGGGCTGACGGTTCCCCCATTTTTGGGAGGTGGGTTGGCAGGCAAAGTAAACCTAACACAGAAGGAAGCCAACACCCTCCGGTGGGCGCTCTCAGATGAAGGCAAGTTCGCTCGAAACCTCATGGACTGGAATCGAGACTACCTCAAGCAACAAGCTTGCGAATCGGATGCTCAAGCATTGGGTGCCAAACTCAAATTCGGCTCTAGGACTGCCCTAAGTGGTTACTGTTTTTTGTGGATCGAACCACCTGAGAAACGGAAATATAGCCAATAACCACTGATGTGACTTTTCCCAGAAGTTGGACAAGGTAGCCAACTTCTCCATCCAAAATTTGTAGAAGAACAATGACCAAAAGCGATCGCACTTTTTACTTTAACAAGTGGGATAAAGATAATTACTTATAATTACTGAAATTAGTTAAATAATCATTAAAAATTTCTCTAAAGTAATTTTTTTAATTCTGGCAAAATAGATGAAAACACTGATAACTTTAGGGACTTTAATTAAGCTTTAAGTTAACTAATATTTGTTTCAGTAGTCTCCTTGAACTTTTCAAAAAATATCCACTTTTCTATCTTTAGACTGAATGGAATTGCTCATATTTCAGGAAAAAATATGAATTAAAGCACAGGCTGCCAAAAACATTAGACAAAAATGTTGAAATTTTGTTAACGAGGTTTAGCCTGTGTTTGATTCTTATTTTTCCTAAAAAATTGTGAAATTATGCTATCTCAAACAGACAGTTTATTGGCGGAAACTACAACTAATAATCGCGTTCAACTCACAACTTGGAAGTGGAAAGATTTCTCAGCGAATGCTTACCAATTATCAGATGGTTCTTATGTCATGACGTATAGACAAATGGCATTAAAAGTCAACCAGGATAAAAACAGCGCTAAAAATTTTGTTGAAAAAGCTAACTTGCCCAGTATGGAAGTAAAAATAAATAATTTTCTTTGGGCAAATGCTGTCCCTTTGACTACTGTTTTAGCTTACTGGAAATACTTATGTAAATTAGGAGTTGAAAAACAAATGGCTTCTCTTGGTTGTCAGGCTATTGAAGAATTCTTAGCAGAACAAGAACGAAAAGCACTTGACTTGGAATCTTCAAAACCTTCTCAAACGTTAAAGACTGTGTACGAAGTGAGTATTTTGCCAAACAGAGCATCACTGAAAGTTTTACTTCTGAGCGATCGAGAGGGCAAAGATGAATATCGGATTGAGCTAGAGTCGGCTTTAAGATCGATAGGAGTATTTCCTGATTGGCTAGATAAATTAAGGCCAAAAACTCGGATGCAATTGAGCGAAAAAGGTTTTAGTGGTGTACAGCAAACTCATTATATTACCAGGAGTGAAAAAGGGAACCAAATTCATGAAGAAGATTCTGAAATAATAGTACATAGTAAGACAATTGAACTGAGTGACTATTTGGTGATTTGCCAGCATTTCGCCGAACGGAGATCTAGCGTTGCGATCGCTTGTCTGGCAGCACTTGCTAGCGAACCATTGGACAAGCGAATTGCTAAATTGTCACTAAATAACCTCAATCTAGCTGTTGAAGTTTCACAGACAGCTTTACTAATTAACAAAGGAGAAAAAGAACCAGAAGTAATCTATCAATTAAACCAAATTTTACAATTGGTTATTGATAGTATCCCCCAATGTATATTTTGGAAAAACCGCGATTCAGTTTATTTAGGATGCAACCGAAACTTTGCCTTGGTAGCTGGAGTAGAAACTCCAAAAGATATTGTAGGAAAAACCGATTATGACCTACCTTGGAAAAAAGAAGAATCCGATTGGTTCAGAGAATGCGATGCTCGTGTAATGGAAACAAATACTCCAGAATATTATATTATTGAGCCTCAACTGCAAGCAAATGGTAAACAGTCTTGCGTTAGCACAAACAAGATTCCTTTGCACGATTCAAAAGGAAATGTTATTGGTATTCTGGGTATCTACTCTGAAATTACAGGGTACAAGCGGGTAGAAGAGATTTTGCAACAATTACAAGTAGAAGTTAAACAACTTCTCTATAAGGCAGAAGAACAAATTAATCGTGGTTTACCACAATCAGGAGGTTAGATCGTTAGATTAAGTTCATCTTTGAGAGTGCTATTGCTGCCAAATTTTTTTGTGTTCCCTTCTCTGGCAAGGCAGATTCCGCACCCTAAATTGCAAAGGTTTTTCAGCGAAGCTAACTTTTGGATAGCCAGCACTACTTTCCCGCGCTCTGTCTAATTAAGCTGAGTCTAACCGATATATCCCTGGACGGACTTGAGCTAATGAACCCATACATGGCACAGTCTGGCTTTCTTTTGAGAGAATAAGAGCGTTGACATTCCTTACAAGGAATATTATCGTAGAGAGGTAGGACATGGTGTGGACTTGGGAGTTGTATCAGGATGCGAGTGGGGAAGTCCCCAAGGAGCTACTGGCTTTCTTCATCAGAATGATGCCTACTGATGAACTACCAAGCAGTGCGCCGTCGCCTGTGCTGACCCTAGCGGAAACTAAACGGCTCCAAGTCAATCTTGGATACCTGTGTTCTAAGGGTTTAGCGTCCCTAACGAGTGACATCTTCGAGAAGTTGGAGGATGACCTGTACGAGTTCCGCATGACGAAAAGCGAACATAACCCCCGGTTCATCCTGACTCCTGTAACTCCCCAACGATTTGTCGTGCTGCACGCTTTTATGAAGAAATACGATGGTGCAATCAAAGATAAAGACAAAGAACCAGCAAGACAAAGATTACGCGAATTAAAGACGCGAGAAAGCTAATGAAAAAGCAGTACAACTTTCAAAACTGGCTTCAAACCAAGGTAAGTGATGACCCAGAGGTAGTTTTAGCGGGGAAGCTAGAGTATCTGCGGCTTTACCTGACTGATGCGATGCGGGAGTTACGCACCAAAGCCGGACTAACTCAAGCACAGTTAGCAGAAAAGTTGGGAGTGCAACAAGCAGCAGTGTCTAAACTAGAGTCTGCGTTGAAAGATCACGAGTTAGAGTCGGTGCTGAACTATTTACATAAATTGGATGCGGATTTACTGGTGGCTGTCAAGCAGGGAAATGAATTTTATCAAGTCAGCGATAATTCTGGGATACTGTTGGTAGACTTGCCTGTTGAAGTTCAAGAACTAGCAACTTCAAAAGGGATGAGTCTGCGGGAGTATGTTCAGGCAGCGATCGAGCACTTCTCATCCAAGGGTAGAACGGTTAGAGAATCAGTGACAGCTTTTTTGGAAAGTGATGATGTGGTTGCTGTGCAGGTGTTGGAGAGGCTGGCAGCTAAATCGCCTGTGGAAATTGCGATCGAGTTGGAAAAATGCCTTAGTATTTCCGATGAAGAAGAGCGGACTTTTGCTATTAAAAATGCTTTAGCGGGAGGGATTAGAACTGGTGATAATAACCGGGATGCTAGTGATGAAGATGATGAAATTGAATTACTCGATTTAGCTGAAAGCCTACTAGAGAAATTAGCGAAAGTTTTGGAAGATTCTGTTAATAATATTTCCAATAGTGGTTAAGCCTAAGCTAGAAAAAAGAGATAAAAATCAGGTTGATAAATGAGGAGATCGAGAAAGGTGAAGTAAAATTGATTATTGATGAAGGTAAGCGAATAGCTATTTTTCAGGCGATTAAGAGAGTTAGAAAGGAAATCATTTGGAAACCGGGAAAAGCGAATTCTCATTTAGCCAAAAGGATTTGTTTAGGTCATTTGTCAGATGAGGCTACCCTTGAACAATATAATGCGATCGCCACTTCTGTAGTTAGCAGTACTGATGCCAATGTTTATCTTTATGTTTATAGAGAAACGATTTATCCGACACTGATAGCTAATGTAGAGAATAAAATATGGTTAGTGATGATTGGCTTGGATGGAGTTTTAGAAACTGCCTTTCCTCCCAATGACCCCGAAAACTATCTAGCTAATTCAGCGTTTGTCTATTTGGGTTTAGTTAAGGAGTTAGAGATATGAATCCTCTGTTAAAAAACTATTGCGTGAGTGTTGAGTTTCCTGATGTTAGTGGTGCAGAACATTTGGAAATGTTGCAAATTCGCGATCGACTGGCAGAAATTGAATCTCAACTCACTGATGAAGAAAAAACTTTACTGACAAAAGCCGATCGCCAATTAGTTGACAATGCTAACGCTTTTTATCAGGAATTATCGCACTTTGTCAATTTAATAGAGAGACGAAAAGCCGAAATTATTTCTCCTCAACGCTGGTGGTGGTATTTAGATGCGATCCAGTTTGTGAAGGGATTTTTGGCAAGTGATTATCCAGCCGCCGTGTGGGTGCGAGAAAGTCATAGTCCTCTAGCCGTCAGAGTGCAACAGCGACTAGAAACTGAGGGATTGCCTCAGATTGCTGCATATTTAGAACAATGTTTGAGTATCAGCCATGAAAACAGGATCGATGCTGCACAAAATATTTTGGTTGGTAGTCTAGCTGTTGCTGATAATAATCGAGATGTAAGTGACAATAATGACGCGATTGAGTTATTGGATTTAGCTGAAAGCCTTTTAGAAAAATTGGCAGAAATTATCCAAAATCATAGATGAAACAATTTAATTTATATCGGGCTAAGAATTAATATGGGGAAAATGAATAATAAAAAGTACGAAAATGATAAACAGTATCAACAAGAGTGTATCGGGTTTTTACTTAAGGTATTGGAAATAGTCCTAAGTGCGAACCAACAAGTAGTTTACAAACTCTTGTTAACAAACATGGACAAACTGGATAATAACTTTCCACAACTGTTAAGAAACTGGGCAACCACTACTTTATCAACACAAACCTTAGATAAGGCTTTAAGTACTACAGCAGCAATTTCTATTTTTTGTGAAATAATTCAAGGGTTTCCAGGAGGAAGCATTGCCAATAATCAGGAGATTGCAATCGCAGGATGTGAAAGTGTTTTACAATTTTTTAACTCTAAAATAATCCCAGAACAATGGGCAGTACCAATAGCTCAATTCAGAGCAGGAACCCAAGCTATTTTAGCAAATGCTTATCTTAATCGTCGTGAGGGGGAACGAGTAAATAACCTAGAACAAGCAATTGCCTACGGTGAGGATGCTCTTAAAGTTTATAGCCAAGAAACTGTACCCCAACAATGGGCATCAACTTACACAACTTTAGCAATTGCCTACAGTCAGAGCCTTTGGGAAGATCGGACACATTATTTTGAACGAGCAATTATTTGTTGCAAAAAGGCTTTGCAAGTTTACACCCGTGAAGCTTTCCCGAAACTTTGGGCAGAAGCTCAAAATAACCTAGCGCTTGTGTACTATCAGCGTATCTACGGGAATCCATTAGAAAATGTAGAACTAGCAATCACTTGTTGTAAAAATTCTTTACAGGTTCATACCCGCGAAGATTTCCCGAAAGATTGGGCTAAGACTACCATAAATCTAGCAACTGCTTACCGACATCGCCTTGAAGGTAAACGAGTAGATAATCTGCAAGAGGCTATTACACTCTACCAAGAAGTATTAAATTTTATTGATGTCGAAATCTTTCCAGAAGAGTGGACTAAGGCGCAAGTTAACTTAGGTGCAGTTTATCAAGAACAAGCTTATCTCTATCTTGAAAGCGAAGGAAAAGAAAGTTTAAAAGAAGCTATTGAATACTGGATTAAAGCTGTTGAATATTTTAAATTTGAATCTTTTGAAGAAAGTTTGGCAATTCCTTTACCTCTGATTAGAGCAATAGCCTCAGCTATTTTAACAGATGAAGACTGGGACATTTCTCTTAACGATGACCAGCTAGAAAACTTAGATGAAGTAATTAATTGTTGGGAAAAAGCTTTGCAAGTTTCTAAGCATGAATTTTTTCCAGAAGAATGGGCAGCCATTTACATTAACTTGGGAAATGCCTACAAAAAGAGACACCGAATTCCAGAAGCCATAGAATCTTTTCAGTATGTGTTGGATTTTTACACTCCCATAGCTTTTCCTCAAGAATGTCTCAGAATTGGGCGAATATTGGGAAACTTAGCCTTCATTCATGGATTTTTGCTAGAAGCTACTAAAGCTTATGCTGCTGCTATTAATGCTTTGGAACAACTTCGCGCCTCAGTAATTTCAGATTCACATCGCAAAACAATTGTGGCAGTATTTTTAAATCTTTATGAGAATATGGTGCAAGCTTGCATTAATACTGGTCAACTGAATAAAGCGATCGAAACTGTCGAGCGTTCTCGCTCCAAACGCCTCGTAGATTTGATGGCAAGTAATGACCTCTACTCAGGCGGCGAAATCCCTCCCGAAGTGCAAGAATTATTGCGTCAATATGAAGCTTTACAAAAGCAAATTGACTCAGAACGTTTTTGCAATAATTCTGACATTAACCGAGGATTTATGGAAACAAGAAGTAGCGCCCAGGATCGTGCTGCTTTTCAAGCTTACAATGAAGCAATCGACATCCTAGAAAAACAAAAAGATCAAGTCTTTGAACAAATCAGGGGATTAGATCCTGTACTCGCTGGCGAAATTCAAGTTAGTGCCCCTGATTTCGCCCGGATGCAAAAACTGATCGATCGCCCAACCACTGCTATCCTAAGTTTCTACACAACTACGGACAACACTTATATCTTTATCCTGCGACAAAATCAGTCAACTCCCGATCTGCATACCTGTGAGGGACAAGGGATAGAAACATTACAAAATTGGATTTTGCAAAACTGGTTGCAGCCATACTACAACGATAAAGACACTTGGCAATCTCAGCTTGGTGATTTCTTGGCTGAACTAGCTCAACGTCTGCAAATCAATAACCTGATTAGCTGCTATCTCCAAGGCATTGAAGAACTAATTTTGGTACCTCACTTGCTGTTACACCAAATTCCTCTTGCAGCTTTACCGATTGAAGACACTGAACATTCCTATCTGGGTGACAAATTCCTGATTCGTTATGTCCCCAGTTGCCAAGTTTTGGAATTCTGCCAAGAACGGGAAAATAGACATCCAATAGGAGGTTCTCTCAACTATGGTATTGTCGCAGATGCTACAGAGGACTTAGCCTGCGCCAGTTTTGAAGCAGAGCAGATCGCTCATCTGTTTGATATCCCGGAAAGTCAGCATTTGAAAGGTCGCAGTCAAGCCACAAAAAGCAACTATCGTCAGTTAGCTTCCCAAGTTCAGCTACTTCACTCCTGCCACCATGCCGAATCGCGTCTTGATAAACCACTAGAATCAATACTAAAACTGGGAGATGGGACACTAACACTGGGAGAACTGCTTACTCCAGGTTGGCGACTTCCAAACCTCTCGGATGTATTCCTCTCCTGCTGTGAGACAAATTTAGGAGTTCCTGAATCTCTGGCTGATGAAATTCTTACCCTCTCTACGGGCTTTTTGTGCGCTGGGGCAAGAAGCGTTATCAGTACACACTGGTCTGTAGATGACTTGGCTACAGCCCTGTTTTCTATTTTCTATTATCAGCATCGAAAAGAAGGTAAAAGTCGTCCAGAAGCTTTGCAGCAAGCCCAGAAAAAATTGCGATCGCTCACCCAAGAAGATATCAAATCACTCTCCCAAAAGGTACAAACCAAGCGCCAAGAGGCTAGAAAACAGCGCAAGCAACACCCGCCTGGTTCAGCAGATTATTTGAAATGGGATGGTGAATATCGCAAGTACGCTGGAGTAACAGTTAAGATTGATAAAGTCAAAACTTATTCCAACGATGAACCCTACTCACATCCTCGCTACTGGGCAGCGTTCACCTGTTCTGGCTTGCGTTGAACATCAAAAAATCCTTGATTAAACCTCTGTCTAGTAATCCATACCAAAGAATAAAGTTTGAAACTTTGGTAAGATTAGTCGCGCAGTAGTTCTATGCCAGTTACTTCAAAACTTTATTATTCACTTCAGGACTTTATTATTCACTCCAGAACTTTATTATGAGCGTACAAAAGTTGAGCCGAGTCATCGCCCTATTTAATCAGTCCGGGGGTGTTGGGAAGACGAGTTTAGCAATGAACATTGCTTACCATATCCAAGAGCGTAAGCGTCGGGTACTTTTAGTTGATATGGACCCCCAAGGTTCTCTAACTACCTTCATGGGCAAAGACCCAACTGCACTCAAACAAACTGTTTACGAATCGATTTTGCAGAGCAAGCCTTTGCCCATCCATTCTAACATTCACGGTATAGATTTGACACCAGCGAATATCAGCTTGAGTGCAGCTGAACTGGAATTGGTAGTGGCAGATATGCGGGATACTAGGCTCAAAGAAGCTTTGGAACCAGTGCTGGAACAATATGATTTTATTCTGATTGATTGTCCTCCCAGCTTGGGGCTATTAAGTTACATTAGCCTGGTCGCGTCTACCCACGTACTTGTCCCAATTCAAACTCAATATAAAGCGTTTTGTGGAACGGAGTTGTTATTAAGTACAGTGGCGCGGGTCCGATCGCGTCCTAACCGCCAACTACAAATTGCTGGGTTTATCCCCACGATGTACGATGGTCGTAATATTCAAGATGCTCGCACTTTAGAAGCGATCCAAGAACAGTTACAAAAAGTTGGTGTAGTTTACCCAGCCATTCCTCGTTCTACTGCTTTTGCAGATGCCTCCGAAGATCATGTACCATTAGCACTCTATCAGCGCAAAAACCCTGCCGTATCGATTCTGAAAAAGATTGCGACTAGCCTGGAGAAATTAGCATGAGCCGACGCGATCGCCCTTATCAACAAATGAAGTCGTTGGATGTCCTGTTTGGGGATACTCCCACAGTAGCCGAAATGGTTTCTATAGAAACAATCTACCTTCCCCAACAACAGCCAAGGCGCTACTTTGACTCTCAAGCGATGCAGGAGTTGGCGGAATCGGTGCGACAACATGGGATTCTGCAACCGCTTTTGGTACGGAAAGGCAAAGATAACTTGTACGAGTTAGTGGCTGGAGAACGACGATACAGAGCAGCCAAGGAAGTCCAGCTAACTGAAGTACCAGTGGTGATTCGGGAATTGAGCGATGAAGAAGCCATGCAAATTTCCCTGATCGAGAACCTTTGCCGTGAAGATTTGAATCCAGTAGAGGAAACCGAGGGAATTTTGCAACTGTTGGCACTGCGTCTGGAATCATCAGTGGAAGAAATGCCATCGCTGCTTTATCGCATGAATAACGAAACGAATAAAGGAATTAACCATAACGTTATGGTTAAACCAGAATTAGAAGCAGTGCAGGAAGTTTTTCAAAGTTTGGGGCTAATGACTTGGGAATCCTTCGTGAAAAATCGTCTGCCGCTACTGAACTTGCCAGAGGATGTGTTAGGGGCTTTGCGAAGGGGTGAAATTGCATATACAAAGGCAAAAGCGATCGCACGTCTCAAAGATGAAAAGCAAAGAAAAGAACTGCTGGATGCAGCTATAGCCGAAAATCTTTCCCTGAGTCAAATTCAATCCCGACTAAAAGCTTATACTCAGCAGTCAGAACCAACAGAGCGAAAAGAGCGAGTAGAAGCGATCGTGCGCCGAGTTAAGCAAGCAAAGATTTGGGAAGATGCCCAAAAGTGGGAACGATTAGAAGCACTTCTAGCGCAAATGGAAGCATTGATTGGTGAAGAATAGGCTGATGTGGGAATTATAAGAATAAATCTTCGGAAAATTTGCGTTCACCAATCTCTAGCCTTATGAAAATTCGCCATCAATCACCCGCACTCAAAGATAGTTTTCTCGCGCAAGTAAGCCAGAAAAAAGCCGAAAATCGTCAAGCCACCCAAGAAGCATTAGGGGGTGGTTTTTTTGGAGCGATCGGTGGGGCAATGTTTGAGTTTAAGCAAGTCACCAATCAGTTTAAAGGTAGCGTGGGAGAATGGGGAATCTCACTGTTGCTGAAATCTTTGCCAGATAGTCGGGTGATGTTTAACAATGCCGTTATTCCTACCATGCGTTCAGGCAAATTTACGGAAATCGATCATCTGATGATTGGCCCAGGCGGGGTATTTTTAATAGAGGTAAAAACTTGGAAAGGATCGTTTAGCGCCTACAAAGATAATTGGAAGCGACGGGAAGGAAATGATTGGGTAGCTTTATCCAATAGTCCAAGTTCTCAAAGTGCCTATCATGAAAAGATGTTTCAGCAATGGATAAATGCTTTTGTTCCCAACTTGCCTAATAACTGTATCCTAGCAAAGAGTGGTATTTCCGGTAGCGAAATGGTTGGGAACTAATCAATGTTCAGTGCCAGTTTTGCTCCGAGCAAATGCTTTGTTACAGATGATAAATGAATCGCCAAATTGTTTGTCAGATAGTCAAATTTTAGCGATCGCCCAAGCTGTAGAAAATTTAAGTTTGCCCTCACCAAGCGAACCAAAACCAGCACCAATTTTGAAAAAACCTAAACCTTCTAAGCCTCAGAGTTAAATAAGAAAAACAGTTGGTAGTAGGACTATAAATTCCCTAATCTAACTTTGGAGGAAATAGAAGCTATGCTCGACTTAACGGAATTCACCAATACTCACAATGTCACAATGTTAAGTAGTTTCCTTTTCTAGTTTTCTATAAATTCTCACTATCTAGCCATTGATATAGCGACTGAGCTACAACTAGGTAAAATCTCTTTTGACTAAGAAACCAATGGAACCCATAACAGCTGGCGCGATCGCTCTCTTAACTCTGCTGCTTAACAAAACCTTTGAAAAAACAGGCGAAATCATTGTTGCCAAAACATTTGAGCAAGGAAAAAAAGTCCTCGAACGGCTCAAGGGAAAGTCTCCCGATACCGCTAAAGCTCTCAAAGCAGCGGCAGAACATCCAGTCCTACCTGCCGAACAGCCTCTAGATTACGGCGAAGCTGTTTTAGTGGAAAAGATTGAGTCAGCGGCTCAAACCGATCCAGATCTTAAAGCCGCTATAGAAGCTCTCGCCAATGATGTAGCCGCAGCCGCTAAAGCTAGTCCCGAACTGGCAGCAGCTATTCAAGCTCTGACAGAAACGGTACAAGCACAACGGTCAACTCCTCAAAACCCAGCGAAAATTGCTGAAACTATTGGAATTAACACTCAAAATATTCATGGCGGTCAAGTTTACCAGTCCTTTGGTCAAGGTGATATCAATATATGACTGACTTCATCTGAGCCAGAACAGACGAACGTTGATATTAACTGGCACGATATCTGTTATCAAATGCTCGATAAGCAGCGGCGGCTGACTAGCAATTACCTGCTACACCATAACGAAGCCGCCAAATTTGAGCGCGAGCAGATTTATGTTCCCCTAGCTTTAGTAGAACGAACCCAACCAGATAAACGAGAGCGTTCCTATTCCCCAGAAATGGGAAGTAAACTGTACGAACCGCAATATCAGGAAAAACAGCGTTTCGAGCATGAAGCTTTTCTAACTCAAGTTTTGCAGCGAGGGGAAGGTAAAACCAAGGGTAAGCAGATTGCTTTGATTGGAGAACCGGGTGCAGGAAAAACAACTCTACTGCAAGCGATCGCTTTTTGGGTGTTAGAAAATAATTTAGGCTATCCCATCTGGATAACACTGACTGACTGGAAGCAAACTGGCACAGACTTTCAGACTTATTTACGCCAGACTTGGCTCTCTCAAGCGATTCCAGAACCTCAACTAACCCAAGCCGTCCAAAACAACTTTACCCAGCAAATTCAGCAGGGGCGAGTATGGTTGCTGTTGGATGGGGTAGATGAGATTGCGGCATCGGGAGCAGATACACTCCAAACTATTGCTCGCCAACTAACAGGATGGATAACTTCTGCACGAGTCATCCTGACTTGTCGCTTGAACGTTTGGCAAGCTGATTCCAATGCTTTAGAAGCCCTTGAAACATATCGCCTACTAGACTTTGATTATCCTCAACAAGTGCATCAGTTTATCGATAACTGGTTTAACAGTAGGGATGCTGCTAAAGGGGAACGGTTAAAGACAGAATTAGATAGCTCTGATCGGGGACGGTTGCGGGATTTAGTGCAAAATCCCTTGCGGTTAGCACTATTATGCAGCAGTTGGCAAAATGAGGAAGGAAATTTACCTCAAACTAAGGCAGCACTTTACTATCAGTTCGTGCAACAGTTCTATAAATGGAAAGAATGCGCTTTCCCCATCAGTAGAGAAAAACAAAGAGAATTAAACAAAGCTTTGGGAGAGTTAGCACTACGGGATATTGAAGAAAGCAGTTCGCGTTTTCGGTTAAAGGAAAGTTTCATCTGTGAGGAATTGGGAGAACCAGAGGATAAAAATTCTCTGTTTTATAAAGCACTGCAACTTGGTTGGCTGAATCAAGTAGGAATTGCGGCGGAATCTGATATTAAAGAAAAGGTGTATGCCTTCTTTCATCCCACGTTTGAGGAATACTTTGCGGCAACTTCTGTGAAAGATTGGCATTACTTTTTCAACCATGTTCCTGGTAATCCCAGTCTGGGAACATATCGTGTTTTTGATCGCCAGTGGCGCGAAGTGATATTGTTATGGTTAGGTCAACCAGATGAAACAGTTGCCAGTGAACAAAAAAATGGATTAATTGATGCTTTAGTGGACTTTGAAGATGAGTGTGGAAGATATTTTAATAGTCAAGCTTTTCTTCTGGCATCAGAAGGTGTAGCGGAGTTCAGCCAATGCGATCGGGCTGATGAAATTGTGCAATGTGCAGTTGAGTGGTGTGTTGATAATCGTAACCCTTATTGGCAAGATTCAGAAGAATTTCTTTTTGATATCCAAAATGGAGTTCCGTTAATTATATATAAGGCTGAGCGTACTAAGACATTGAATTTTTTAAGAACTCTCCTAAGCCCTGAAGAGCCTGATTGGATTCGTTTATTGGCTGCTTATTGGCTAGCATATTTTGGTACTGAAAAATCAGAAATTATTCCTACTCTCATCAATTTATTACAAACTAACCAAAATTTAAATGTTATTTGGAAAACAGCACAACTCATGGGAATGATAGATTGTAATAATGTAGACGCTGTTAAAATTTTATATAATTTGTCAAATACAAGCGAAGATCCAAAAGTTATTCAACAAGTTGCTCATAGTTTGGGAAAACTTGGTTCTGGCAATGAATGTGCTATCAATGCGTTAATTGAATTAATCAATACTGCCGAAATTCCAATAGTTCGTTGGCAAGCTATTAAAAGCTTAGGAAAGGTAGGCTTTGGTAATTTTAATGCAATTAACACTTTAATTGAGTTATTACGCACAAGCCCAGACCTTTATATTTCTTGGAGAACCTCTCAAAGTTTAATAAATGTAAGTAAAGGGAATTCTTACACTATCAGAGAACTAATTAAGATTTTAATCAAGGCTCAGGATGCTTGGATACACTTGGCTTTTATTGAGAAATTGCTACCCATTAAACATTTAGATAAATTTTATTATAAAAATTTCTTAAGTAAGTTTAAGTTTAATTCATTTTATTATTTATGTACAGAAACTTTGACTTGGGATCTCAATGAAACTTTTGACTTGCATGACTACGACATAGTTAATATTAATTATGATTATAAACCTAGAATAAGCGATATTGCTTCTCCGGAAATTGAGGATTTCAAATATACTCATTACATAGCATACACCTGTTTTTTCACTAGCTTCATCTTACAAACTATTGCAGTTGACAGTGCCGATTTAATTCAATTTTTAGTAAGCCAAATAAAAAATAGTAAAATTCAGTGGTTTCGTTTACTGTCGGCTAGTACCTTGACCGAAGTAATTACCAATCAACCAGACTCAATAGTTTCTATTGTCGAGTTATTACAACAATCTAATTTGGATGAGGAAATCAAATTAGAAATTGCCAAAGGATTAGAAAATATTAGTAAATCTAACTTAGACATTGTGCAAGCTTTACTTAAAGTATTTCAAGCTACTCAAAATATAGAAACTCGTTTAGATATAGCTGATATTATACTCAATGCTGTTCCTAAAGATTCAGAGGTTATTGCCGCGCTGAATGAAATTTTACGTACAAACCAAGATGACGAAATTTGTTTAAGATCTGTAAAAATATTGCTAAATGCCAATCCTGAAAATTCGGATGCAATTGCTTTTGTGATTAAGATGCTACGTAATAGCCAAGATAAAGATATTGTAGAGGAAGCAATTGAATGCTCAGAAAACATTGCTCCAGGTAATTATGAAGCTATTAACGCTCTGATTCAGGTGCTTTCAACCAGTCAGGATGAAGGAACTTGCCAGCAAGCTGTGGAAAGTTTAGGAAAAATTGGTAATAATAGCCTTGAAGCAATTAATGCTTTGTTTCAGGTACTTTGCACTAGCCTGGATGAAGAAATGCTTCAAAAAGCTGTGGAAAGTTTAGAAAAGATTGGTAAAAATAACTTAGCAGCAATTCATGGCATAGTTCAATTACTGCATCGCAATCAGGATGAGGATACGCGCTTACAAGCTGCTGTAAGCTTATGGGAGTTAATTCCTGAAAATCCGGTAACTATTAAAATTATGATTCAACTACTGTGTAACAGCAATAATCAAAAAATCTTTCAGAAAGCTGCTAGCAATCTCAAAAAGATACTACAAAAAAACTATTTTGATTTGACAGTTATAGAATTAAAAGAGCTTTGGCTACACGATGAAACAGAAAATAGCGAACTACGCCGTGAAGCTTTAGAAAAAGTTCTTATACAATGTGCTGAAAATATGTTTTATCCAGACTTTCATAAAGCATGGAATAATCAAGAATATCGAATAGAAGAGACGGCACCGACACCGAAAAAATTGCTTTGGGAAGAAAAATATCAAGAAATTATTAATGAAGTTGTCAAAGATAATAGGGAAGCAAATTACGTACTAGATCTAGCGAAATTTTATGGATTCGATGAAAAAGATAAGCTACCGATGAAATACTATGAACAAGCATTGGACATAGCTAGAGAATTCCGCGATAGACGCTGGGAATGTTATGCTCTCAATCGGTTAGGCAATGTTTATCTTTCGCACAAACAATACGAACGAGCCTTATTTTATTATGAACAGCAGCTGAGCCTAGCTGGAGATGACTATCCCGAATGTAAGGCAAATTCTTTACACAATGAAGCCATTGTTTATGATTCTTTAAAACAGCCTGAAAAAGCCGTTAATTACTATCAGCTAGCAATAGCAATTGCCAGAAATATTCATGCTCAAAAGAGCGAAATTAATTTCTTAAACAATTTGGGTATTAGCTACCATTCTCAAGGTCAACACCAGCAGGCAGTTGAGTGCCATGAAAAAGCACTAGAAATGGCAAGTAAGGTGGGAGAACGCCAACTTGAGACTAGCGCTTTAACAGGATTATGCAATGCTTACTGTTCGCTAAAACAATTCCATCTGGCTATTGAAACCTGTCAAAATGTTTTGGAAATTAAACGAGAAGTCCGCGACCAATCAGGTGAATATACTGTTCTTCAAACTTTAGCAAACCTGTACTTACGGAGTGGTAAATTTCAGGAAGCTAAGACAACTTGGAATCAAATAGGTCAAATTCCTGTGGATGTTTGGTCTGTTCCAGAGTGGTACAAGCGGGTATTAAAATTTTCTCAAAGAGGTAAGTGGCAACTAACTTTATTCTGGTTCTTAGTTTTTGTGCTGCTTCTTTTGGCTCCACCTGTGCTTGTACTGCTAATATTTGGGAGACTTATTTGGCTGCTGGTTACGCGATGTTTAAGTCGCTATATGACGAGAGTTTGAACTGTGCAACTGAAGCATACACTCAATTTAGAGTTTATTTTGATTTGGCGATCGCTATCTGAGTCCACTTCTTATCTGCGTTCTAGTCCAACTCTCGGTTCTCACGTTGCTGCATCGTTCTTGTAGCTTTTGACCTAATGCGAGTAGCCTGTGGTAAAAGTTGCATAATTGCCTGTTGCCATTGCTGATGATCTGGATTGTTGTCATCTGCTACAACCACCTGTGGCACAGTGGAAAGAAAATTGATCGGGAGAGAACGATCGCTATCAACAGCCATATAGATTGTATTAGAGTTAGAGGAATACTCAGAGGCAAGCAGTTCAAGAGTCATCATGGGAGAGGAGGCTAGAGCCACTCTCTGTATCGATGAACTTTCACTGCCATTGAGTCCCACCCAAAACCAACCCGCAGACCGTTTACTTCCAGGGACTAAACATTGACCATCAGTTCCCCAAACAATTGCCCCATTTACTTGTCCCTGAAGCTCACGCATCACGAACACCGCATGACCAGAAACATCAGCGTAGACTAGACCGCTCTGATGCAAAGCATTGACCAAATTCTGAGGCACTTGTCTTTCCCGCGTCAGATAATTCTGCACCGCAGTCCACTGAGTTTCTACTGACTCAGGTAGTACAAAAGAGGGAGTAGGTTCAATTGCTATAATCTGTTGGGCTTGTTCCCTAGCATAATGAGTGATAGCTCGGAGCATTCCTTGGATGCCAAAGCGGTCAGCCAACCAAACTTGCGCCGCCTCCAACCCGCATTGATTAACCTGCATTACCAGGTCGAGCGCATTATTGCCACGCTTACTGCCTGTAAGGTCGGAGAATTGAGACTCGGTAATATTAAATTGGTATCCGTGACCGTGCCAAATGTACTCGCTCCCGGCACAATCAAGCCCCAACTCGTAAGCTACATCTAAAAGGGATAAGTCGCGCAATTGGTCAGTTTGTGCTTGTAAAAGTTTATTTTGGGCAACTAATTCCTTGAGACGTTGTTCTAGCTTCTGCCTTTCTCGTTCAGAAGCTTTTGCTTTTTGCTCGGCATCGCGCTTTTGCTTTTTGGCGAGAGTGCGATCGCTCAGTTGGCTATCGATGACATCTACACTAGGTTGCAATAATTGTTCGACCCGCTGCTTGTATCCAATGGTAGATTCAGTTGGAAGTGGTGAGGGAAGAGAGCGGAAACAGTGAAGCTCTGGCGATTCTTGGTTGACGTACCAATAATACTCCTTGATTTTCGTATAAGTAGCGTGACTCCCCTTAATCCCTCGTTCTATCCCTAGAGGTGAAAGCGCAGCGGCATAACTATCTTGCAGAGACGATAGTTGATACCTGCTACCAAATAGCGCCCGACAATTAAGTTTACCTTGCTCATCTAAAGGAACCAAATAAGCGTGGATGTGCGGTGTGATTTCATCTAAGTGCAATTCGGCTCTGACAATTCGATCGCCATATTCTGAAGATAACCAGTTGACTGAGGCAAGCTTCCACCTTTCTAAGCGTTCTTTGTCGTAGCTACCAGGAGCGGCGGAACAATCGGGACGGAAGTAATCAGGAGAAGCTCCAAGCAGTATCTCAACCGCTAAGACAGCATTAGAGCGAATAGTTTGATTACCGATTTTGGCTCTAACTAAAGTATCCAAGGGAGGGTCATCGCTATTTCCAATCAGCCTGATATTTTTAACATCAGGGTTAGCATTAGGAGTTCTTCCTGACTCAGGAATCAAAATTGCTGCACGCTATAGTAGAGACAAGCCACGCTACCGATAATATAAACCAACCAAGTGCCAAAAAAGCCGATCGCTCGTCCCGGTGAAGGGCCATAAGTTTGAATCAGTCCCCAAGCATGAGCAATCCGTGCCACAATTAGCATTGCACCAAGCATCCAAATCAAACCAGTTGCAGCTTGCATTAATTCCAGAGCCACCAGAAATAATAAAGCGATCGGAACATACTCAGTAAAATTGCCGTAAGCCCTAATCTTTCGCTGCAACACTCCATCATCTGCTTGTTTTGTCACAACAGTTTGTTGCGTCAGTTTCTCCACAAAAGCAGCCCAGGCATTAGGATTTTTGAGATAATCAGGTTGTGAAGCAACTTCAGTAGTTGTAGCTCCATGCCAAATGCGAGTTCGGGTGCGTTCCATGACTACCTGATAAGATAAACCTAACGCCAGTAACCCGTGACAGCCAATAAAAAAAGTAGAAATCGGAATCAGTGCAGACATTAACTTGGTAAAAGATTCAACTTTCTGTTTTGAGATTAATCCATTAAGCCGATCGCAGACAATAGCCACACAAGTTAAAGTGACCAGTATAGGTGTAGTTGCTCAGGAGTATACCTCCCATGTCCGATCGTCCCTATCATGTCGTCCTCTATGGTGCAAGTGGTTTCGTGGGTAAGCAAACCGTGCAATACTTCGCCGATCATACCTCGAAGCAAACCCGTTGGGCGATCGCCGGACGCAACCGCCCAAAATTGGAAGCAGTTCGCTCTCAAGTCGGTGTCGCAGTAGATGTCTTGGTTGCTGACAGCCAGGATCAAGAAGCAGTAGATAAAATAGTCTCTCAAACAAAGGTAATTCTGACTACAGCCGGACCCTTTGCTCTTTACGGCAACTCCCTTGTCGATGCCTGCGTGCGCTACAAAACCCACTATGTAGATATTACCGGGGAAACTCCTTGGGTGAAAACATTGATCGATCGCTATCATACCCAAGCAGCCCTCGATGGCACTCGAATCATTCCCTGTTGTGGCTTTGATTCTATCCCCTCAGATCTCGGCACCTATCTAGTTGTGCGTCACCTGCAACAAGAATTAGGAATACCCTGCAAATCTGTCAATGCCTATTTTCAAGCTTATGGTGGCTTTAATGGAGGTACACTGGCATCCGCCTTTAACTTGTATGATTCCAATCAAACAGAACAGTTAAAAGATCCCTTTTTGCTCAACCCACCAGGGAATCATAGTCAAACTGAGATTGAGCAAAATCGTGACCCAGAAACCCCCACTTTTGACTCGGATCTCAATACCTGGGTTGCTCCCTTCTTCATGGGAATCGTCAACACCCGCATTGTGCGCCGCAGTAGTGCTTTATACGAGCAATGGCAGGAGCCATACAGTTCAGATTTTACATATCAAGAGTATCTCAAATTCGATGAACCTCTGGCTAGGTTAAAAGCAACGAGTGTTAACGCTGGACTGGCATTGTTTACGAGTGCGTTGCAGCAACCAGTTGTGCGATCGCTCCTTCAACCCCTACTACCCCAACCTGGTAGTGGCCCAAATGAACTTTCAATGAATGAAGGTTGGTTTTCTTGCGAACTGATAGGTACTGGTGTTGACGGACGCAAAGTGCGCGGATTGATTCGAGATCAAGGAGATCCAGGCAACCGGGCTACCGTCAAATTCTTGTGTGAATCTGCCTTGAGTTTGGCAGAGCAAACCAACGAACTACCAGGAGGTGAGAAGCGGGGAGGTATTCTGACTCCAGCAACCGGGTTAGGTGATGTTTTGGCTCAAAGGTTACGTCAAGCTGGAATGACCATTGAAGTTGGGAAATAAATCCAAAAAGTGAGTAGCCTCGACTACAAACTCCAATCAGCATTCTGTAAAACTACTCGGTAGCCATCTGGGTCTTCAAAAGTGACTCCATTGTTGTCCCAATAAGGATTGTAAGATATGACAGGTTCATAACCCGTTTTTTTCATTCGCTCAACTGCCTGTTGCCATTCGAGTTGGTTCGGAAGGTAAAAGACGATTAAATTATCTTGAGTAGGAGCCTCACCTACAGTGTGTCCGCGATGGTGCGTGAATTCAAAATGGTAGGCTTCTCCAGGTATGCCAACCATTACCCCATCAAAACCTTCATGGTTGTCAAACCGATCGAGGATCTGTAGCCCTAAACCTTCAGTATAAAAGTGAACTACTTCAGTTAAGCGATCGGTTGGGCGAGCAACCCGCAAAATTTTTCCTGACAACATTTCTGGCTATCTCCATATTTTCTTGAAAGCTGAATATCTTCAGATTAAAGAACCGGATATTGGTCAAACCGCTGCATCAAATCAAGTAGTTCCTCTTGAGAAGGTTGTCGCCCATCTTTCGTCAACTGTGCCAACCCCTCAAAATACTGCTCGCGAGAATCCGCCGGACAAAACATAATCAGAAGGGTAGCCTGAGTTTGTCCAACATTAGAAAACCCATGAGGTGTATTCTCTGGTACCAACATAAAAGCTTTGGGTTGAGCAACGACTCGACGTTCGCCCAAAACCAGTTCAATTTCGCCTTCGACAACATAAAACATTTCCGTAAGTTCTTTGTGAATGTGCGGACTGGCTCCTAATGCTCCTGGTTCCATGACAAATTCAAACAATCCAAAATGTTCATGAGTATCTTTGCCTGTGGCTTTAAACGTACAGGTACTAGTGCGAATTTGCACCGAACGCCCTTCTCCAGGTTGCAAGATCAAAGGTAGTGACATGGAAATCTCCTGATAATTTAAAGGTTTGGCAAGTATGACATTGACTTTATAAAGAGAGTTCTTTAGTTTGTAAGTATGACAAAAAAAACACTTCCTCTCTTAACCGCTACTCGGACAAGGCGGACGATCGTACAGTTATTAAAGCAAGAGGGTAGCCTAGATGCCGAAACCCTCGCCTCCCGCTTAGGGATTACAGCAATGGCAGTGCGGCAGCATCTTTATGCCTTGCAAGAAGAACAGTTAGTCACCTATCAGGAACAACCCCGCCCAATGGGGCGACCTGCAAAGTTATGGCAGTTAACCACATCAGCTTCACGCTTTTTCCCAGAAGGATACGCAGAACTTACCTTAAGTCTACTCAAATCAGTAAAAGAAGCCTTTGGGGAAGCAGGGTTAGAGCAGTTGCTCTCCATTCGGACTCGACAACAGATTGAAGGTTACTCCAAGCAAATGAAAGGGAAACGAAACCTATTGCAACGCTTGAATAAGTTAGCCCAGATTCGGACTAATGAAGGCTACATGGCTCAAATACAAAGTAATCCAGATGGATCGTTTCTACTAATAGAAAACCACTGTCCCATCTCCCGCATTTCTCACAAACTGATTCAAGAAGCTGATTTGGGGATAAAAAGTTGAACTTTTTGAAAAACCAGGGATTTGGGAACAGTCGAAAGAGAAAATTTTAATTTAAATTCAGCAAACCGTTACTAAATTGTCGGAAAAATCAACTAAATTCAAATTAGTTCTCATAAGAAAATTGACCGCATATATTGTCAGTCATTAAAGAACTATGAAATTGAGCAAGTTCCCTTAAAAAAATCAACCAGTATCGGGAATTGCTTGAATTCTAGAATAAGCAATGGACAAAATATCTTGAAAAGGACAAGCGCTGGTAATAGCAATTAGAATTCGTCTGACACTCACAGTAATTCTCGCTCCCAACTTCAGAAAATTCAAACGAATTGTGCCAACTGTGGCTTGAGAAAAAGAAGTTCTAGATAAACAATGATGCCGAAAAGCTTGCATTAAAATGTATGCTATTGATGAGAACCAAAGTCTTAATTGATTACTGTGAAATGTTTGGGTTGAAGTGCGGTCAGCAAATAAATCTAATTGTTGTTCTTTCAGGCGATTTTCCATCTCCCCTCTCGGACAATATTTATCGGTATAAAGTTTTGATGGGGGGATTTTTGCAGCGGGTAAAGAGGTCACAACATGACGAATTTTTAAGCCTTCACTCCCATAACAAACTTTAGTAACAACCCTTCTAGGACGACTCCATGATTTTTCGGTTTGGTAGGTTAAAGAACGATACCAAGTTGAACTAGGAACTAACGTTCTGACTACTTCTAAATCTTCATTTTTCTCAAACAAACTTTCCATTAATTCAACAATCGGTTCAAGCTTTTTTAAGTATTCATTTTTAGCTTTCGCAATTGTCTGATTAGCTCTGAACTTTAATTGGCTATTAGTTGCCATAGCTATCGCATATTCAACGCCTTCTTGTTCTTCACAGAATTTAAATATTTCTTCCCGAGCATAAGCACTATCCCCGCGTACTAAAATCCGCGTATTGGGCCATTCTTTTCTAATTAATCCAATCACTCTTTGTAGTTCTTCTAATGCTCCGTCTGCTGGATCTACATTAGAGGGACGCAGCTTGGCTACTAATAAATGATGCCCAGAAAAAATATATAAAGGAGCATAACAAACTCCTTGATAATAAGTATTGAAAAAAGCTCCCTCTTGATTGCCATGTACTTGATCGTCTGTGACATCCATATCCAAAATAATTTGCTCAGGAGGCTTTTTATAAGACTGTAAAAAGATATCAATAAAAAGTTTTTCTATTTTTTTCGGGTCATGTTCAATCCGATGGTAACGACTATTTTATTGATTGAGAATAGTTTCGGGACAATATTCTAGTCGATTTATTGTACTTTTTCCGGCTAAACTGACTTGATTTAATTCTAATTTATCAATTTTTTCTAAGCCTATAGCTAAAGCTGCATCATCACGTAATTTGTCGTGGTCATTGACATCTTCATAACCTAAGACGAGTGCATAAATTCTTTGGGTGACTAATTGCTCAACTGAGTAATCTATATAAGAGGAATTTCTATAATCTTGAAAACCATCAGCGAATTGCTTGCTAATTTTCAGCTTTTTATCTAACTCTGCTATTAAGATAATTCCGGCATCTGAGGTGATTCTCCCTCCCGAAAAATCAGCGATTATTTCTTGGCTTTTATGTTTTCCTAAATGGAGTTGATTACTGACTTTTGTTCGAGAATTAGGAGTCATAAATGGAGTAAAACTATATCTTTTACTCCTTAATTATAGCAGGTTTTATTTATCTTATAAGTGATCTTCCAATAATTAACTATTCGGAAAAATTGCAGTTAAATTTTTGATTTTTTCCCTGTCTAATCCCTAATAATTTTGCGTTGATACCAATTCACACACTGTTAGATCTCTTAACTGGGCGTTCGCACGATTCAAATCCTTATCCTGTAAGGCTTCTGCTGTTAGCGATCGCACATTTTGTGAGAAATGCGGGACTAGCACCTAGTTTCGTTCTGGAAGTTTTTGCTGCTTTTCCTCAAACAACATTGGCTCAAGAACGGCAACAATTTACAGCTTTGCGTCGCATCGATCGACAAGAAGCAATGGGAGCCAAAGCCAAACCTCCAACCCTTGCTTTAGTACCAGGTTATGGACTCAATATTAGTTTTATTCCCACCGGGGAAACTATCGAAAAAATTTGGTTGGATAACCCACAATATGCAACTTTAGATGTAGATGGTTGTTTAGAAGATCTTCCTCGCAGTCGTCAGTGCGATCGTCCTGGCGCACAAATCGTACATTTGCGCCGCATTCGCGATCTCAGATTCCCTGGACTTTACCCAACAACAAGTACTTTACTAACTGTTGTTACTAACTCTGGTCAACAGCGAAATGTTTATACCTTTCGATTAATAAAAGGACAAGGAAATCCAAATTACAATACAGTTGAAGTTGTGCCAACTTCCAGCTATTCCAATAACATTACGCTATCCAATAACATCAGCCAAAATAATTCTTCGATAGGATACGATACGATCGCAACAGGCGTACAAGTTGCATTGGCGCAAGGAATTTTACAACCCCGTTCCCGACTTTGGTATCGCATTGATAGTTTTTTACTCCGGCTGAAAGCAGGTACACCTTTGCAGACAGCCGCAACACTTTCTGGATTATCTGACAAAGTAGTGTTGCGCTTACACAATTTAGGCATTAGTAATGGCGTTAATAGTAGATTACAAATAGCACCAACATCAGTACCTAACTATCAAAATTCTAGGTATCCAACACCAGGAATTTCCAGAGGAGTCGATTGAATATGTTAGTAACTTTTTTACTAAAGGTGTTCCATAGTAAGGAATTTAAACGGTTTGGTCAAGGATGCTTGGGATTTATTTTCGCTTTCGTATTAAGCGGACTTTTCTTAACTTCTACGCAGGCTCAACTTCCAATTAATAACCAACCAGTAGCAGCAATTCCAACCACAACCTTTAAAAATGCAGCGATTCCCGATTGGAGCCAAATTAATTTTAGTTCCTTACCTGGAGCTTTATCTAATGGAGGTTTTACTGTACCCTCAGATATCGTTTCTCAATTAGGATTCGACCCATCACGTAGTTGGATAACAGGTCAAAAGCCAGAAACTTTTTTAACACTGGGCGATTTTGAATCAGCTTTTTATCTTCAGAAATTCAATTTAGCGGCGATCGCTCAACTGGTTGGTTTAGATTTATCCCATTTGAAATTAGCTGATTTGGGAACGATGAAATTCCAAACTATTACTAGTTTGGTCAAAGCTATCCCAACTTTGAAAGATGCAAAAATTGCGAAAGTATTACCAATTAATGACCTATTAGCTGCTTCTCTTCCGCAAGGATTCAATTCAAATCAAACCATCGGTCAACTTTTGCAACAATCCCCCATTTTAGGCGAACTTTCTCTTGAGGATATTCCGCTAACTGTTAAATCTTACGGTCAGAAAACAAGAGCTAATTACGAACAAGCTTTGCGCTCAATGGGTTGTCAGTAATTTTTTCAATTTACATGAGAATGTGATGATGAAAATCAAAATTTTGGCTAAATATCGCTTTGGTTTGGCAATTCTAGTCAGCTTGATAGTAATTATTGCTTTTGGTTGGGGTTTCCTGACTAAAACGCAAGTCACAAAAGCCACATTATTGACCTGGCAACCTGCAAGACAAGTTGTTGAATCTGCTTTATTACAAAAAGTTTTAACAGAGAACTTTCAACTCGTCAATAGTGAGAATTTCCCGGATGTAAATCAAGTTAAAGTAGTTACTTTAGCAGCGGAAAATAAATATTTCGTATTTGATTTCCATACTCTCAAGGTATGCGGTACTGCTGGCTGTTTATATAGTGCTTACACAACCGATGGTCAAAACATTTTAAGCTTAATGCTTAATCCCCAATTACCTAAAGGATTTAGTTTGTTAGTTCAAAGTGCCGAAAAAAGAAACGGTTATCCCTGTTTAGATGTATTTCAACAAAATTATAACGAGTTAGTTAGTAGCAGTCATTTTTGTTTGAATTCAGGACAATTACTGTTATTAAATCAGTCTCTTAAGGAAATTGAATTATGAAGATTAACGCTACAGTTTTAGCTCAATCGAACAATTCTAATCTCTACAAATCAACTACAGCCCAACAATTAATTCACCAACTTCAATCTCCCAGTGGGTTGATGTTATTAGGATGTCTTGGTTTTGCGATCGCCTTACAATTACTCAATGGAGTTGGTAAGAAAGGCAAACTTGCTACTGGCTACTGGGGAAGTGGAAAAGAGAAAATCCGTGCTGCTAAGGTTGCCAAAAAACAGATGCGAACAGTAACGCGCAATAACGTTGCTCTCTATATTGGCACACCAAATCTAATGACAAAAAAGCTGCGTCAAGAATGGGAAACTGCTGGACTAATTAAAAAGTTAAATTGGAAGCAGCGAACAATGCAAACATTCGCCGCGACACCGACTTTATATGTACCAGATGCCCAAAGGGGGATTTGTGCTATAGGTGCAGCGGGTTCGGGAAAAACCTTCAGCGTGATTGACCCTTTGATTCGTTCGGCACTCGATCAAGGTTTCCCCGTCTGCCTCTACGATTTTAAATATCCGGCGCAAACTAAACGGGCTGATGGTAAGAACTACACTCTTAGCGATCGAGATGGGCAAACAGTTCTCAAATTTAGTGCTAACGGTTTGGGAGTGCGCGTTGATTCTAATGTTCGACTTCAGCCTGAACAAGAACGAGATTTGATTGACTTGGTAATGGCA
>NZ_JBHFNQ010000040.1:0-65190 GCF_041929345.1 Floridaenema aerugineum BLCC-F46 | reverse complement strand
AGAAGCTGCTTCTTGAAGTACCCTTGCTTCTGCAATATATGGTGTAGCACGTCGATTTTTTTCCAGCGCCAAAGCAACAAAACCTGCACGAGTCGCTTGATATGTTGTAACCAGATCGTCACTAGATTGAAGATGTTGGCGATAAGAAAACATAAGAATTTAAATTACGGCTTTTTCCATACATAAACACACTTTCGTAAGGGTTCGCGTCCGTGATTTCCCATTTGCTGACTACTATTGCCTTTATCACCAGGTAAAACCAGGATATTCTCAACAGTAAACCCGATTTTTTCCGCAAAGTCAGAGAGAATCATATCTACTGAAATACTCACACCTGCATAGCGCACATTATCATTAACCATAAATAAGTGTGTTCCAGGCTGAAGAACTCGGAAGCATTCTTGAATCACACAAGCCATCTCGTAGAAATATCCCCTAACCATTCTGGGGATACCTTTGTTGTTTAATTTACTTTGTTCTTTTTGCAAGTCTAAATAATTCAAAATCCTTTGCAACAAACTTTGTTCATCAGCAATAGTTAATGCTGTTTTCCAGGATGGATTGATTGTTAATAAATCTTTGGCTTTATTTTCGACTGTACAACTTAACATTTCTTGGCGCAGCTTGATTAACTCTTTTTCAGAGATGCCAAGTAGGGCTAATTCCAAGGCATAAGTACGGGTATAGTCATATCGATTACAATAGGGTGGAGATGTAATTATCGCACTATATTCAGTTTCATGTAGATGTGACAAAACCTGAAGACAAGAACCTTTATAAAGATTAATTTTACCGGGAATAATGTTGATTGGGAAAAGCTCTAATTGTTGTGTTGCTGGAGCTAAATCACTGAGAATTTCTGCAAGTTTATCTGTAATAGCTTGATTAAATTCTAATATTTCCCCTTTATCAAAACTTGTTTTGCCTAATCCACGCCCGGAGCGATAATCCCAGCGAAGATATTGACCATCTTTGCGGGTGTAACTTATAGATTCTAAGATACAAAGCAAAGCAAAATGTAAAACTGTTTTGACTCTAATATTTTCTAGCTGACAAGCTCCCAGATATCTTTCAATCCAATCTTTAGTTGTTTCGGGATAAGCACCTTTAGTAATATTTAATTCCTTTAATGTTATTCTTTCTTCGCATTCTTGCCAAACTTGTAATTTATACCAAATTTTCAATCTTTCTAAATCCTCTGAGGTAAATTCAGTATCTAATAGCTGTTTTGTAGTAATAATTTGTTGTCCGATCGCTAATAACTCAATACCATCAGCATTAATTCCTAACTCACTAGCAGCAAATAAAGCTGTACCACTACCTGCAAAGGGATCTAAAATTTTCCCTTGAGTAATTCTATATTTTTGCAATAAATATTCAACAAGTGATGCTGAGAAGGCTTCTTTATATTTGTACCATCGATAAATAGGTCTAATTTTGTTAGCCTGAAAGCTAACTAAAGGACGGGTAAGTGAGGGCTGAATTACAAATTTACTTTGAAAATGTTCAAATAACTGCCGATCGAGGTTGTCAATTTCTGCTAGATTCTGGTTTTCTATTTGAGAAATAGAATCGGAAACACTGGCTAGTTTTGACATTTGCGTAAGCCCTATAAACTTCCACTATCAACTACAAACTACTAACTTTCGTGATCAGAAAGTTCTTCTGTTTTGACTAAATCATCTAATTCTTGTTGCATGAGAAAACAAACTTTTTCATAGCAGTAATCAACGTATTGGCGATCGATCGCTGCTTCCCTTCCATAGCGTTCAAAAATAATTGGCGCACAAACACGAGTTTGTATTGGTACTGGTAAGGGAATATGAGGCAAAGGGCCAATTCCGATTCCCCAAGGTAATCCTAAATAAATCGGAAAAACTACCGGATCGATATTAAATAACCAAGGCATTCCCCACTCATGTAATTGGCGTATTTGTTTGTAAATGTCAGCCAAAACGATAAAATTTTCGTGAGCACCATGAGAAATTACCGGAACAATTGGTACTGCTTCTCGTAATGCTAATTTAATAAATCCTTTGCGTCCGGCAAAATAAATTTTATGGCGTAAATTATAGGGACGAAAAACATCTTCTGCGCCACCCGGATAAACTAACACGCTGGCATTTTGGTGGAAAGCTGCGATCGCCATTTTCGGATGAGCCATAACTGCTCCGGCTTTTTCCGCTAACTGCGCTAGTGGCAAAGCATATTTCCAAACATGAGGGTGCATTAAACCATAAACTGGTCGAGAAAAGCCAAATCTCTGAAACCAATCGTACATCATCATAAACATATCTGGTGCCGCTAATCCTCCATTATGAGAACCAACAAACATCACTTTTCCCGGAGGAATTTGTGACCAACCGCTAGTTTTTACCCGAAAATATTCATGGTAAAGCCATCCCCAAATTGGCATCAAAGATTTAATAACTGCTTCTTCTCGCCGTTCTAAAGACCATCCCGGTCTTGTTAATAATTGTTGATTTTTATGGTTTTTCATACTTTATTATTTAATGCGCCGATAATCCCAAGGCGCAACGAATTGGGGGTCTTTCCAAACACCACGTAAATTTTTTTTTGCATCTGTTTCTGCTTGTTCAATAATCTCTTTACTGGGACAATATCGGAGATAAGGACGATTGACTAATGCTAAACCTTCCCGAATTAAAGTTTCTTGAATGAAGGTACCATTAGGTAAACGAACTTCGGCAATTTGCCGACCGTACCGATCGGTATCGGTGATATTCAAGATAACGCGATCGCCTCCTTGATTAACCAACTGCTGCACTCTTGTTTTTGCTTTAACTCCCCAATTAAACTGGTTTTTATCCACTAACTTTTGGCTATTCTTTTCCTGATTGGAATGAGGAACTTCCGGCGCATCAATACAGGCAAAGCGGACAGTAACATTACTTTTATCGCCTTGACTGACAGCGATCGTATCCCCATCACTCACCCGCTTGACCATGTAAGTATTTTGACCCGGAAATAAGTTACATCCGGCTAAACTTAGAACTAGTGCGATCGGAATCAATTTGTGAAAGTGAATCATGTATTTATATTTACCACAAAAACAACAGGGTTTACACAGATATTTCTATTTTGGCGAACTTTTCTAGATCCGATACATAAGCGATAATTAACTTTACTGGTGAATTCAGGTGATAGAATGAAAAAACTTTTAGTTACTGGCGCTAGTGGTTTTTTAGGATGGAACCTTTGCCAACTCGCTCAAGAAGAATGGCAAGTTTACGGCACTTACTTTAGCAAAACTGTAGAAATGAGTAATGTAAATTTAATAAAAGTTGATTTACGAGATTTTGAGCAACTCAAAAATTTATTTCAGCAAATTCAACCAACAGCAGTTATTCATACCGCCGCACAATCTAACCCCAACTTTTGCCAAACTCACCCGGAAGAATCTGCAATAATTAATGTTACAACTTCTAGCAACATTGCTGGTTTATGTGCTGACTATTCTATCCCTTGCGCCTTCACTTCCACCGACTTAGTTTTTAATGGTTTAAATCCGCCTTACCAAGAAACAGATCCAGTTTCTCCCGTGAACATTTACGGCGAACAAAAAGTCTTAGCGGAACAAGAAATGTTAGCCAGATACCCGCAAACAGCAGTTTGCCGAATGCCGTTAATGTTTGGCATTCCATCACCACAAGCAACTAGTTTTATTCAACCATTTATCAAGATGCTCAGAGAAGGAAAAGAGTTAAGTTTATTCACCGATGAATGTAGAACACCTGTTAGTGGTAAAACTGCTGCTAGCGGACTTTTACTAGCTTTAGAAAAAGTTAACGGAGTGATTCATTTAGGCGGAAAAGAACGCATATCCCGTTATGAATTTGGTAAATTAATGGCAGAAATATTGGAACTTCCCCAAGATAAACTAACAGCTTGTTTGCAAAAAGATGTGCCAATGGCAGCACCTAGATCTAAAGATGTTTCGTTAAATAGTGACAAAGCTTTTGCTTTGGGATATCAACCTTTGAGTTTACGAGAAGAGTTAGAACAGTTACGAGGAAAAGTTTAGTTTAACTATTTAACCAACTTTGCCAAGCATCCCAGTTCTGCACCAAATTAGCAAACTCCAAGTAACCTGCTGCATTGGGATGGTAACTATCATTCGCTGCTACTTCCTTCAGCCAAACTTCTGATTTTTGCAAAGGTGTAAAAACATCTAAATAAGGCACCTTTAGCTGCTGACAAATAATCGCTAATTCTTGAGATAAAGTTTCAACTCTGCTGTTTTGTTCTATTTCTGCAATCGGAGGCGGACTTACCATTAATACAAAAAATGAGGTTTTGGCAACAGACAAAATTTGCTGAGTATTTTCTTTAGTTTTACTCAATTCAACGCGGAGTTTACCATTTTCAATTGTGGTATCATTTACACCAAAAGAGAAGACGATTCTGCGATCGCAATCTTCTGGCAATCTCCGCGAAACCTCCTCTAACCAACGTCCCGCAATATCAGCACTAGTTTCCCTTCTAATCCCCAAATTGTAGTAAGTAATATCATGACCTTGTTTAATGGCTGCACTGCAAATTCTTCCCGTCCAACCCAAACATTGAGAATCACCAGTTCCATTCACAAACGAATCACCAACAAAGCAAATTCGGACATTAGATAAAGCCATTTTTATGATATTTTTAACACTTTTATGTGAGTCAGATAATCGCTTACATTTTCTACTTTGCCTCCATCCAATTTTCTCCCACATGAACATCAACCACCAAAGGAACACTTAAAGGTAGTGCATTTTCCATCGTTTCTCGAATTTTTGGTTGCAACTCTTCCCACTCAGAACGAGGAACTTCCAACACTAATTCATCATGCACTTGTAACAACAATCGCGCCTGATAATTGCGTAAAACTTCATGCAATTTCACCATTGCAATTTTAATAATATCAGCACTAGAACCTTGAATTGGCGCATTAGCAGCCGCACGCAAAAGTTGTGCGTCATTTTGTCCCATGTTCTTCAATTTTGCCAAATCAACTTCATCGGGGTTACTACCTTTAAAAGCGCGTAAACTACCACCTTCAAAGTTAAAATAACGCCGACGACCTTTAATTGTTTCTACATAACCTTTGGCTATAGCTTCCCGTTTCATTCTTTCCAAATATTCAAACACTTTGGCATAACGGGTGTTGAATTTTTCGATAAAATCAGTAGCAATTGTCTTTTTAATTCCGGTAGAACGGGAAAATCTCATTGCACCCATGCCATAAATTACCCCAAAGTTAATTGTTTTGGCGATGCGGCGTTCATCTGGAGTAATATCTTCTTTTTCAAAGACAATTTTAGCTGTAACAGTGTGAATATCTTGATTACTTTTGTAAGCTTCCACTAACACAGGTTCTTGACTTAAATGCGCCAAAATTCTTAACTCAATTTGTGAGTAATCAGCCGATACCAATAACCAACCTGCTTCCGGCAAGAATGCCTTGCGAATTTGTCTGCTAAATTCAGTACCAATCGGAATATTTTGTAAATTTGGATTGGAAGAAGATAAGCGTCCAGTGTCGGTAATAGCCTGATTAAAATCTGTGTGCAACCTCTCTGTATCAGGACGCATTTTTTTGAGTATGCCTTCCACGTAGGTTGAGTAAAGTTTGTGCAAGGTGCGGTACTCTAAGAGAGCATCAACAACAGGATGATCTCCTCTCAGTTTTTCCAAAACAGAAACATCTGTAGAGTAGAAACCTTTCTTAGGGGTTTTACGAGACTTCTTTGTCTCTAATTTTAGGGTTTCAAACAATAATTTACTCAATTGTTCTGGTGACTTTAAATTAAAAGTCTCACCAGGAACAGCATTGCGAGCTTTCTGCTCAATTGCCTCCAATTGCGGTTCTAACTGTTTCGAGAGTCCTTCGAGATAGGGTATGTCAACACGAATGCCCACATATTCCATATCAGCTAAAACTGGTTCTAGAGGTTGTTCCACTTCTAACAGTAATCTATACAATGTTGGAATTGCTTCCAGTTGCTCACGTAGTTTGGGAACTAGCTGGAATGTCGCATAAACTTGCATTCCGCAATAATTAGCAATTACGGGAATATCTATATCACCGATCGTTTTACCTTTAGGAACTACACTCTCATAACTTTTAATGGTGAATCCTAAATATCTTTGCGTCAAGTCGCTGAGATTATGACTGTTTTCAGGATTTAAAACATAACTAGCTAACATTGGATCGAAGACAACGCCAGCTAGATTAATTCCCTGACAACGGAAGACTAAGCGATCGAACTTCGCATTCTGAAAAACTTTCGGATATTTATCACTTTCCAGAATCGGACGTAAAGCTTCTAAAACCTTGCTTTTCTCTAAATTTTCCCCTAATGTGTGATTAATAGGAATATAAGCAACTTCATTAGAATTAGTTCCCCAACAACAACCAATTCCTACCAATTCCGCACACAAAGGGTCTACATCACTAGTTTCTGTATCCCAAGCAACTGTTACCTTGGTACAAGCTTTTAACTGTTTTACCAATGCAGTGAGTTTCGCTGAAGTATCAATAATTTGAATCGTAACTGGTGAAATAGATTGTTTTTGTGCAGCTAGGGTTTCTTCATAAGTGAAAAAGTCCAATTCTGCTGATTCGTCGGGAAGTTCTACCTCATTAATTGGTAATCTCTCGGTAACAACTTCTGGTTTTTCTTCCTCAACTACACCGCCAAATGCTTGCTGTAGTTGTTTAACTTTTCCTAAGTAAGATTTAAACTCTAATTTTTCTAAAAGCGGTTCTAAAACTGAAGTGTCAAAACCTTTAAGTTGACAATCTTCTAATTTAATTTCTAAAGGAACATCGACAACTATTTTAGCTAAATGCTGGGAATGATAAGCTGCATCTTTCCCCGTTTCTAATTTGGTTTTATTTGCACCTTTGATTTGCTCTAAATTAGCGTAAACATTATCTAAAGTACCGTACTCAGAAAGCAATTTGACTGCTGTTTTATCACCAATACCTTTAACACCGGGAATGTTATCAGAAGGATCACCGCATAAAGCTTTGTAATCTACTACTTGTTCTGGCAGAATTCCCATTTTTTCTTTGACTGCTTCCGGGTCAAATTCTGTTAGTCCGGTATTGCTTCCTCGCTGTAAGAAATTATTGCCTAAGTAGAGAACGCTAATCCCTTTTTTGGGGTCAACTAATTGAAACAAATCTTGATCGCCTGTCAAAATCTTTACCCGATACCCCGCTGCACTCGCCTGTTCCGCCAAAGTTCCTAAAACATCATCCGCTTCATATCTCGGCGCAGTTACAATTGGTAAATTAAAAGCATCTAATAATTCGTGGAGATTCTTTAAATCAGTGATAAAATATTCTGGTGTTTCGGCGCGATCGGCTTTGTAAGTGTCATCTGCCTCATGGCGGAAAGTTGGCAAACCTAAGTCAAATGCGATCGCCATACTTTGCGGTTTTTGTGACTCAATCACCGCCAAAAGTGACTTGAGAAAACCAAAACAAGCACTTGTCGGAATACCACTTTTAGTTTTTAATCCGCCATCTCTTCCTTTACCAAAAGCATAAAAAGAACGAAAGGCTAAAGAGTGACCATCTACTAGGACGATCAAGGGCAAATTTTCCGGTTCAGTAGCGTTAGATTTTGACATAATCATTTATTTTAACTCAAGTTGCTAGTTCTGATAATTGAGATTAAAATTAAGTACGTTGTTGCGCTTCAGCGCTCTTATTACAGGTACGTAGTTGCGCTTCAGCGCTCTTATTACAGGTACGTAGTTGCGCTTTAGCGCTCTTATTACCGCTCTTCTAAGAGCGCTAAAGCGCAACTACATACTGTTGCGCTTTAGCGCTCTTATTACCGCTCTTCTAAGAGCGCTAAAGCGCAACTACATACTGTTACTACTAACCAAAATCTAGCGGAACCTCTTCTATATTAGCCAAAGCGAGTATTTTTTCTTGATTTATTACCGCTTCTTGAGTTTCTAAACTCCTTTCACATCTCACCCCAAACTGACAAAAGTTACAATCCCTAGAACTTTCCGCAATTTGGGGAAACTCCTCTCCCATTTTATACCGTTCTAACCAATAATTGAGTTGATTTAACAACCGAATTAAATCCTGTTTGGTTTGTTCATGTTTCTCTGTATTGTAAGCAAACTTTAAACTTTTTGGTTCGGGTTTAGATTGGACAAACCAATAGGTCATTGAGATTTCTTCTGGTTTATAATCACTCGTTTGGGCTAAAACAAACAAATATAAACGAGTTTGCCAATCTTTTTCTAAAACTTGTCGTTTTTTCGGTTCTGGATAAGTTTTCCAATCTAAAATTTGAGCCTTTTTCTCAGAAGCAATTAATAAATCATAAGCTACCGTCAGCAAGCAACCTTGAAAATTGAAACTGCGAAAATGTTCGCTGTCGCGGAAATTGTTGCTGTTGGGATTAGGAGTTAAAATTTCCGGCGCAGCACTAACTAAAGCAACTACAGAATGCTGCATTTTAGTATCTTCTTGCAAGAGAGATTCGATCGGCAAACCTAATTCCCGCTGTTGCATCAACAAGTGAAAATGACTACCCCAACTCAGCTTTTCTTGCTGTTCGGGAGTAGTCACAGAACCAAACTGATCCAAATAAGTATGTTGAAACTTTCTTGGACAACTTGAAAGGATGTTTAAATGTCTTTGGGATAAGCGCATAATCAATTACAAGTTTTCGATGGTTCAGGATTTACTTAATACAAACACGCTGCCCTCATTACCTCTACCAATTCGCATATCATCATCTAAGTAAGTAATGTCTAGCCAACCTTTTTGTTCGCGATTAGTAATAGCAAAATCGATTCCTAAAAATTTTTTACCCGATTCGATTTGTTGAATAAAATTATCGGGATTGCGATAATCAAACAGTCGTTGTAAACCGCTAATCGCCCGAGCGAATCTCACATTTACTCGACGCTCGGAAACCGGAATAAAAGTAGCAGTCACGCTGATAATACTTTCCAAAAACGGCAACCCAGAAACTTCAGCAATGTTGTAGATTTTAGTATCTTTAGTGCGAACACATTGGTAAATTTGCCCAAGATTAAACAACGGTAGATTATCAATACCTAAAAGTTCGCGGCTGGTAGTATAAAGTAATCGCCAATTTCCTTCGAGTAAATCTGTAGCTTCCGTTGGTCTGGGAGTGGGGTTGCGGTCTTCCAATTGTGCAACTAAAGCCATGATTGCCAGCTTATCATTTTCCTTGGCTAGTAAACCACGATTTTTCCCGGCGATCGCTTCTAGCAGTTCCATCTTGCCAATCATGTTTATACACCTCTGGTGATCTCCTTACCTCTAAGCATAGTCCGATCTAAAACTAGAGTCGAATAGGCCAATAATTGCTAAACTCTTATTGTCTGAATATTGAAACAAAGCAACCCTTAACGCTCATTATGGTATATAATCCTTCCTTGCGTGAAGATCCAATAGATCAACCCGCAGCTGTAATCCCAACCAAACATGAAACTTCGATTCTTGATTGGTTAGAATCTACAGGTCGTCTCTTAGCAAGAGATGAAGTTGCCGCCCAAGACTATTCCGAAGAAGGCGAAGACATCGATGGTCTGATAGCTGTTGATGAGGTAGGATACGACGACGACTTCGATGATGATGACATCGGAGACTTGGACGAAGAGATTTAATCTTTAAAGGCAGAAGGGAAGAAGAAGTGGGGAGATGGGGAGATGGGGAGGTAGGGAGAATAAAGAGGCAATTAAATTGTTTTCACCACATTTCCCCATCTCCCCATCCCCCCATCTCCCCATCTCCTCAGTCTTTCCAATGACCAAAATCAATTTATTAGTGTGGAGTGAAGTATTTTCGTGGATGCTAAATCACTAGATAGCAGGTCACTCAAGTTATCAGGGTTGAATCTGTCTGTAATACTAGCAGTTTTGCTCAGTGCAATTGCAATTTTTCTGGATGGGAAAACAGGTAGATTTTTCAACCCCGGAGTTACCTTGACACTGCCGTTTTGGGTTTGCGCCATAGCAACAGCTGGGTTAGGCTACTGGGTAGTACCACTTTTGACTTCGCTAAAAGCTGGACAAGTAATTCGGGAAGATGGGCCGCAAAGTCACTTAAAAAAAGGTGGCACTCCCACAATGGGAGGAATATTTTTTATCCCTGTAGGTGTGATTATTTCCCTAGTTTGGTCAGCTTTGAGTTTAGGAATAAAAGATTTCTCAACAGTAGCAGCGGTTGCGGGATTAACTCTTGGTTATGGTTTTATTGGTTGGTTAGATGATTGGCAAATTTTACGCCGCAAATCAAACAAAGGCATTTCACCAAAAATGAAATTAGCTTTGCAAGTTGGTTTTGCTGCGTTGTTTTGTCTCTGGTTAGTTTGGCAGCAACCAGCAAATATTACCACTATCAATTTACCCTTTGGTTTAGCATTACCTTTGGGTTTATTGTTTTGGCCTTTGGCAGTTTTCGTGTTGGTAGCAGAAAGTAACGCGACAAATTTAACTGATGGCGTAGATGGATTAGCTGGTGGACTTTGCGCGATCGCATTTTTAGGATTAGCAACCTTAGTCGCCCCAACTCATCCTGGATTAATGATATTTTGCGCCTGTTTAAGTGGCAGCTGCTTAGGATTTTTAGCCCATAATCGTAACCCAGCTAAAGTATTTATGGGCGATACTGGTTCTTTGGCATTAGGCGGCGCTTTAGCATCCGTAGCCCTATTAACTAACACACTTTGGAGTTTATTTATCCTCAGTGGGATTTTCTTTATCGAAACCCTTTCTGTAATGGCGCAAGTTAGTTATTACAAAGCAACAAAAGGGCCAAATGGAGTAGGAAAACGACTGTTCAAAATGGCACCATTACATCACCATTTAGAACTTTCTGGTTGGTCAGAACTGCAAGTCGTGGCAACGTTTTACATGATCAATGCAGTTTTATATCTTGTGTGTTTGTTGATTCGTTAATATGTGATTGGGGACTGGGAACTGGGGACTGGGAAGAAAGTTTTGAGTGTTAATTTTGTAGGGGCGGGTTTAGCAGATAAGTCTGTAGTCCCAACAGAAGAATTAACAACAAAACCCGCCCTTACAGAGTTTTGAGTTTTGAGTTTTTTCCCGATCTCCTCATATACCCATTTCCCAGTCCCCAGTCGTAGGGGCAATTCATGAATTGCCCCTACCCCAGTCCCCAATCCCCAGTCCCCAAAACTAAAAATGAGTGACCAAGAGAAAGCTATATTACCAAAAGTTTCGGTAGTTGTCCCAATTTATAACGGGGAAAACGATTTACCGGATTTAATTAATTGCTTAAAATCACAAACTTATCCTATTGAGCAAGTAGAGTATTTTTTAGTCGATAATGCTAGTAGCGATCGCACTTCCACCATCATCCAAAACGCTGCCCAAAACTTCCCCAAAATTCACTATTTAGCCGAAACCAAAATTCAAAGTTCCTACGCCGCACGCAACGCAGGTATTCGCGCCGCCACAAGTGAAATTATCGCTTTTACCGACGCTGACTGTCGTCCTCAACCCCAATGGTTAACTCAATTAATTCTACCATTTCAAGAGCCAAATATTGGCATTGTTGCCGGGGAAATCATCGGATTATCTGGTAAAACCATCTTAGAAAAATATGCCGAAAAGCAAAATGTATTATCGCAAAAATATACCTTACAACATCCATTTTGCCCTTACGGTCAAACAGCTAACTTAGCAATTAGAAAAGAAATTTTGGCTCAAATTGGGTTATTTCGTCCCTACTTAACTACTGGCGGAGATGCCGATATTTGTTGGCGAATTCAACGAGAAACCGAGTGGAAAATTCATTTTGCGCCTCATGCGATCGTCCAACATCGTCATCGGTCTACATTAACAGAATTTCAAAGCCAATGGCGTAGATACGGAAAATCAAATCGCTATTTACATGAACTTTATGGCATTAATTTAATGCCCAATATCTCCAGAAAAGAATATATCTATACTTTGAGTAGATGGATAGTCAAAGAAGTACCAATTACCAGTATCAAAGTAATTCTCGGCCAAGCTAAATTTATAGACTTACTAAATACTCCTTTGGGTTTACTAATTAAAAGCTCGCGATTTTCAGGACAACAGTCAGCACAACTTCCTGAAACAGCAAAAATAATTGAACGACTAGAATAAACTCCTTCGTCTTATTCGGGGAAAGGAGAAAACTTGAATACTTTTTGAATTGCTTTGTCTAATTTCGCTACATTAAATATAGTAGATTCTCAAGGTGATAAGGTGGTACAGATGCCAGGTCAACTGTTACTTGTCGATGATGAACCAGGATTGCGCGAAGCCGTCCAAGCTTATCTAGAAGACAGTGAGTTCAACGTTAATGTTGCTAGTAACGCTACCGAAGGTTGGGAAAAGTTGCAAAGTAATCCTCCTGACTTGGTGATTACAGACATTATGATGCCTCAAGTAGACGGGTATCAATTTCTCAAACAAATGCGGGAAGATCCACGTTTCAAATCATTACCAGTGGTATTTCTCACTGCTAGAGGAATGACGAAAGACCGCATTCAAGGATATCAAGCAGGTTGTGATGCTTATCTTTCTAAACCCTTTGACCCTGATGAATTAGTAGCAATTGTCGAAAATTTGTTGGAACGTCGAGCATCTTCGGAAAAAGGCGCAGAAGGTACAGATATTGAAATTATCGCCCGACAATTGGCAGAAATTCAGCAGATATTGAAGCAAAGACCTGCGATCGCGCAATCCGACACCCACATTAAAATTGATTTGACCCCCAGAGAACAAAGTGTCCTAGACTTAGTAGCACAAGGGCTGATGAATAAAGAGATTGCCCGTCGTTTAGAAACCAGCGTTCGCAACGTCGAAAAATATGTTAGCCGCTTATTTAGTAAAACGGGTACCAACAGCCGCACCGAACTAGTCCGCTATGCCTTAGAACATGGTTTAACTAAATAAAGTGAGTTTTCGCTTTTGGGACTGGGCACTAGGAGGTGGGGAGGTGGGGAGGTAGGGAGAGTTCTTAGCTTCGTTTTTTGAGTTTTGAGTTAATAAACTTCCCCATCCCCCCATCCCCCCATCCCCCCATCCCCCCATCCCCCCATCCCCCCATCCCCTTTAAAGCCGCAAAAGTAAATTAAGCCCATGAGTATCAGTGCCACAGGTATTTAACAAATTGTATGTGGCGCTTAACTGTTGTACCTGTTTAGTTTGTTCGGGACTGGTACGCCAAGGATGAGGATTGTTGTAAGCATAGTAAGTCTCTACTCCATCAATACCCAGACGGCTAGCTTCGGGAATTAAAGTAGTTGCAGCCAGACGATATCGCGCCGGGTGTGCCAGTACTGCCAAACCACCAGCCTGATGAATAGCTGCGATCGCATTAGCTGCTTGAGCTTCTTCATCCATAGGGCTCACGCCTAGCAAATAAGTCAACATTGACGGATGTTGCGGGTTAAACGCATAACCCAAAATATGAACTTCAGTTCCCAGAAGATTTGCCGTAATCTCTATTCCAGTCCACAGACGAGGCACTAACGTTTCCGGGTAAGAATGCTTCCATTGTTCTAGCCAATTGATAGCTTGATAGAAACCGTTAACGCTGTGATGATCTGTGATAGCAAATCCTTTCAAACCAATAGCGATCGCTTGTTCCACCAAATGCTGTGGTTCTAACTTACCATCAGAATATTTAGTGTGGAGATGAAAGTTAAATTGCAGCGGACAACTCTCGGCATTGATACTTTGGAACACCTCTTTGAGTGCTACCACATCTTGCGCCGCTAGTAGTTGGGCTGAATCTAAAAACTGGTTTCCCAGAGGGTTGCAAATTGCTGTCATAGAACTAGGGCAGTTAGCGCTAAGCTGAGTGCTAAAAAAAGTAACTAACTGTTAAGACTAAGTTAGCAAATTTACCCGCAGAAGGCAGGGGGGCAGGGGGGCAGGGGGGCAGTTTTGAGTTTTGAGTTTTGAGTTTTGAGTTAAAGAGTCCCCTTGTCCCAAGAGTCTCCTTGTCTCCTTGTCCCAAGAGTCCCCTTGTCTCCCAATCCCCAGTCCCCAGTACCCAGTCACCAATCCCTACTGTTTCGATTTTGCCAAGCGAGTTCTAACAGTTCTGCCCAGCGTTTTTGGACTTGTTTTTGGGAGCATTTTAGGGCGGTGGCGATCGCTTGGTCATTAACTTGGTTACGCTTTAATTGCAGAAGTTGTTGCTGTTGGGGTGAGAGTTTCTGCCAGAACAGTTCCCATTGCACAGAAGACATACCCAGCTTTTGATCGAGATCTGCACCTAACCATTGATGGACTAACTGCCAGCGATCGGACCTGGCAAACTTTTCTACATAATACTTAAAGCGTTGTTGTAAATAATCTCGTTGCCGAGGAGTCAAACCGAGAATTTCGTCAATTTCTGGCGCTGACAAATCTTGCAATTTTAAAATCAGATATTTCACGCATTCTGGCTGTTCTTGCGCTTCCAAATATTGAATCAACTCAGTAATTAAATTTTCCCGCAACAACGCTTCTGAACGATCGCTACTTTCCGATACCATAGAAGCCCGCACTTGTTGTAATGCGGATTCTTGCATAGATGCGCCAGCATCGTCACCCTTAGTTGACTCAGCAGCTAATTCAATATCTATTGATGTTTCCGCTGGTTGACGACGGGAAAAAGTTTGGGCGCGTAACACAATTAATTGCTGAGAAAGACCTGGTTTGACATAAATTTTGCGTCTAGCATATTGTTCGGTAAATGCTAAATACTCAGCAATTTCTAGGGAATGGCGCGGCGTGTAATTTTCCGGTAGTTCAGCTTCTTTACGAAAGACTTTCAGCGACTCCATATAAAAGTTTTGCAGGAAATCTTCGATCATGTTGTAACGAGTTTGAAAGCCAAATTGCGATCGCATCGGAGCAATATAACGATACACAATAGCACCCAAAGTACTGTGTAACTCAACCCGACTTTGTTGAGAACCAAGATGATAATAAGACAAACATTTTTGTACCCGATGTTTAACTAAAGATATTTGCCAAGAACGAACCTCTCCTGAATTTTGAATTCGGGAACTTTGCTGACAAATTCTGTCTACCTCTTTGGCAATTCGACTCGCCACCCCCTGCATAGAAGCCGGAGAAACTTTTCCCGAACTACCAGCTTTAATTTGCGATCGTAGTTCATTCCAAGCCCGGTAAGTCAGAACCTCAATATCTAAAGCTGACTCATTAGCAGAGAAATCAACATCTATATTTTCAGAGTTTATTAAACTTGTGCAGCTTGGTAAATTCATATATTCTACTCTCATAATTGACCTGACAGATGGATTACTTGACTACAAAAAATTTGTTCTTTTAAGTGTCTACACTTAAAATTTAGACAAATACGGTTTATTAATGTGCAAGTGATGTGTCACTGTCACAAGCTTTTTATTTCCTGGGTTAAACTGGACATCCAAAGTAGGTGCTTGCCCCAATAGAAGAAATCGCTAGATTACTTACATAGAGGGAATCTTAAGCATTTTAACTCATGGTTATTCCCCCGGTTCCACTCCTCAAATTTACTCGTACAGAGTGGACAATTTCCCAACTGGTAGATATTTGAGTTCTTAGCTTCGTTTTTTAAATTTTGAGTTAAGAAGTTTTTTTGCTTGAAAAAGCCCCTGGAACCCAAAAGAGCCCCTATCAGAAAAATAGTGGGAGCGTAAGAACCCCTGAGATTTATCCAGGGTATGAAACGTGACTCAATAGGATTTATCCTGTTGTTTCTGGTATAATTATGTTAGCGGTAAAGCGCAATTATTATTACCGGGCAACAAAGCCCCATCATGGATCGTCGAGACAAATATTACCCAAGAAATTAGTAAAGGTGACGCGATCTGCACTCTGGGAGCCTAATCAGGTAGAGAAATTGTGACAAATTGAATTTAGATCCGTTTGGGGAGGGGCACTTCCTGAACGTTAAACAAAATGCCTGTGGAGACGGTCTGGCGGGGACTGGTAACAGTCTAGTTAAGAGTCAAAGAGACAGGAAGAAAATGTGTTGTAGCATGAGTTCACTCTGCTACGGAACAACATTTTTGAATCCCCTTCGTTTCAACAAGCGGAGTATGTCAACCCACTACCCAAGCCAAGCAGCAGCTGTTTCCCATCCTATTCCTTGGCGTGCGATTTCGGGTGTTTCCCTAGTGAGGTCTAGAATCGTTGAACCTACATAACGTGGTTCCTCGCCATTATCGACAATGATATCGACTAATTTTTCTAGGTGGTCGAACAGTTCCGCCTGGGAGAAGTGACCATTTTTTTCCACAGAAATTGGCGCAGACTCATCTTGATCTAACACATGGGCGGAAGTGGAAATAATCGGATTACCCAGAGCATTCAGCAAAGCTAGAGACACCGGATGATCTGGAACTCGAATTCCGGTAGTTTTACGCTTTGGATTCATGACGATTTGGGGTACTAGCTTGGTTGTCGGTAAGATGAAGGTGTAAGGCCCTGGAATCAGGCGTTTCATAATCCGGTAAGCTGTATCTGTCACAAAAGCGTAGGTAGCTACATCAGATAAAGAAGGACAGAGGAAAGTGAGTGGCTTATCATTTGACATTTGTTTGATGCGCCTGACTCTTTGAATTGCTGATTTAGAAGATATGTCGCACCCGATCGCATAAACTGTATCCGTCGGGTATAACATTACCGCCCCACCTTTGAGGTCTTCCTTGATCTGCTCTACAATCCGAGTTTGGGGTGTCTCTGGGTGAATTTGGTAAACTGTAGCCATAAAAATTTGCTAGTAAATATTCCTCTTGAAAAATTATCCATGACTATGACATCTGAGTACACCACACCGCTGCCTGTTAACAGGTAATCGTCTACAATCTTTTACATTATCAATTATGTTCTCAAGCTTTGAAAGTACCATCTTGGGTACTCTTATTCAATTTGTCCATTTGTCCTTAATTAGAAATAATTAACCTATCACCCTCCGGGACAAGGATATACAAATATAATTATGACCAATAACTAATGACTAATGACCAATGAGTATTGACAAAGGCAAATGAAAAAAGTAGCTTACCTGGAATGCCCGACTGGAATTGCTGGTGATATGTGTTTAGGCGCACTAGTTCATGCTGGTGTTCCTTTGGATTACTTAATAGAAAAGCTTAGTCTTTTGGGAATTTCTGATGAATACCAATTACGGGCAGAGTTGGTGCATCGCAATGGTCAGGAAGCCACAAAAGTTCATGTAGATTTAACTGACGATCGCGCTGATCATCATCACCATGAAGATCATCATATTCATGCCCGCCATTTGCCAGAAATAGAAAGGATGATTTTAGCAGCCAGATTGCCAAGTCAGGCAGAAAAGATGAGTTTAGCTGTGTTTCGCAAATTGGCAGAAGCAGAAGGTGCGGTTCATGGTGTCGCGCCGGAAAAAGTGCATTTTCATGAGGTGGGGGCGACTGATGCGATCGTCGATATTGTTGGTACTTGTTTGGGTTTAGATTGGTTAGGATTTGAGCAATTTTATTGTTCGCCTTTGCCCACAGGTGGAGGTACAATTAAAGCGGCTCACGGTCAAATGCCAGTCCCAACTCCGGCAGTGTTAAAGTTGTGGTCATATCGCCAAGTTCCAGTTTATAGTAACGGAATTGAGAAGGAATTAGTTACGCCAACTGGTGCTGCGATCGCAGTTACTCTCGCCTCTAATTTTGGTTCCCCCCCACCAATGACAATTCAAAAAATAGGATTAGGTGCAGGTTCTCGCCAATTACCTATTCCCAACATTCTCAGATTATGGATTGGTGAAGAAACAACTTCAGATACTATTAATAATTCTACCACAACCAGTGCTGAATTAGAAACAATTGCGGTTTTGGAAACCCAAATTGATGATTTGAGTCCACAGGCGATCGCCTACACATTTGACACTCTATTAACAGCTGGCGCTTTAGACGTTTTCACCCAACCAATAATCATGAAAAAATCCCGCCAAGGCGTATTATTAACCGTCATCTGTCATCCCGAAAAACAATCAATTTGCCAAACAATTCTATTCCGAGAAACCACAACTCTAGGAATTCGCCATTACCTCCAACAAAGGTCAATTCTCCAACGGGAAATTCAAAAAGTCTCAACCCCTTATGGCGAAGTCAGAGTAAAAATCGCTGGCACAAATGGCAATATTACTAATGTTCAACCAGAATACGAAGATTGCGCCCAATTAGCCAAGGAAAACAACGTGAGTTGGCGAGAAGTACATCGTTTAGCCTTGCAAAGTTGGTATGATATCATGTCCGGTTGATCAGCCATAATATCTTTTTTCCACGAGCCTGTAGAGACGTTATATATAACGTCTCTACAGGTGGGTAGACGGGACATGGTATGACAAAGCTTGACCCCCTTTTGATCCAAAAAATCAGCGAAAAAGGGTAATATCTTTCGGATTTACTCTTGCCAAAAATCAAATTACTTTACTGTAGAGACGTTGCATAAAACGTCTCTATATTTTCATACAGCACTTTTCAGGTAACTGAGGTACAAAGAAACCCGGTTTCTTCAAGAAACCGGGTTTCTTTCATATCTTGCACCAGGGGAGGTAGAACCTCTGACAATACTGCTCGGTTAAGCATTTTTTGCCTTTGTAGGGGCGAAGCATTCGGGCGACAATTTATTCTCAAACCCAAGATTTTCTGTCCGAATGCTTCGCCCCTACCCTTAACCGAGCAGTATTGGAACCTCTGAAATCTCGCGATCTCGCGATCTCGTTCCCAGGTTCAACCTGGGAACGAAAAACAGAGGCTCTGCCTCTTGATGTTCTTATCTCAGTATTTGTAACTTTATTGTAGAGTTTGTTAAACATAACATAATTATTAAGATTTTTCATCATTCCCATTACAGAATTCAGAAAATTAGCTGGTAACTAAAACTACATTGATTAATTCTTTGACAAATCTTATTTAGCCGAAATATTCTCAAGTTAGTCCGGTTAAAAATGATTCAGATTGCCCGATTAATCAAGTTTTTGTTGACTAAATTAGAGATTATTTATTACTAAAAAACCTAACTAATTCTCAAGTTAATCAATCAGTAAATATTTTCACTGAGAAAGCGATCGCCAAATATAACCAATACATTAATTAACCTCATTTTTTTCAGTAAATTATGTTAGTTCCGGTTAGAAGTTTGGGTAATATAAGCTAGGTTTTCTGGGCTTATTGATCTGTTAGAATCAGCCAAACATAGCTGTTTCTTTCAACCAGAGAACTGCGATCGAGAAATATTTTGGTGTGAGGATTTCCTCCTATTTCAACCAAAAAGAAATGTCTTTATGCGTGCAGCATAAAGTGAATTATTGACAATATGGCTACCGGAAACTTTTCAGATTTTATTGATGTCAAATTTTACCGCCAAAGCAATCCTGATTTGGCTAATTTGAGTGATGCTCAACTATTAAGCCACTTCAATACAGAGGGAATCGATCGAGGGAGAGTTTTTTCACCTTTTATAGACCTAAAATTTTATCAGCAAAACAACTCTGGATTGGCTGGTTTCAGCAATCGTCAATTGTTGTCACATTTAGTAAATAATGGTATCAATGAAGGTCGAATTTTTTCTCCTTATCTAGACCTTAATTATTACCGCCAAAAAAATGCAGATTTGGCTGGGTTGTCTAACAAACAACTTTGGGATCATTTCAATAAAATTGGTTTTGCACAAGGACGAGCATCTTCACCAATACCTTACAATAGTATTTCCGGTTTTGGTTTAGTAAATTCTGCCGCTGCTGTTGCGTCTGCTACCGGAAAAACTCCCTTTGCAGAAGTTGCCAATTTAGGTGGAAATAGTTGGAACTTGGATGCAATTAAAGCGCCAGAAACCTGGAGTAAAGGCTACACAGGTCAAGGAATTGTTGTCGCTGTTGTAGATAGTGGAGTTGATTATAAACACAGTGATTTAGATGGGAATATTTGGGTTAATACCAAAGAAATCTCCGGGAACGGAAAAGATGATGATGGCAACGGTTATATAGATGATGTTCGTGGTTGGGATTTCGTTAATAATGATAACGATCCAATGGATTTACAAGGACATGGTACTCACGTTGCAGGTACAATTGCTGCCGAAAATAATGGTTTTGGTGCAACTGGAGTAGCACCCAATGCCAAAATTATGCCTCTCAGAGTGCTGGATGCTTCTGGCAATGGTTCCGTACTTGATGTAGCTGCGGGAATTCGCTATGCTGCCGATAATGGAGCGAAAGTAATTAATCTTAGTTTAGGTACAGATATTAGTACTCCAGCACAAGCTTCAGCTATTAAATATGCGGCAGACAAAGGGGTAGTTGTAGTTTCTGCGGCAGGAAATGAAGGCCAATCTCAACCAGGCTTTCCAGCCAGATATGCTTCACATTTTGGTATTGCTGTAGGTGCAGTAAATAAAAATAATCAAATGGCAAGTTTTTCTGATTTATCAGGGAAGTTACCTTTAGATTATGTGGATGCTCCGGGGGTGGGTATTTACTCTACTTTTCTGGGTAATAGCTACAGAAATATGAGTGGTACATCAATGGCATCGCCTCATATTGCGGGAGTAGCAGCATTAGTTTTAAGTGCTAATCCCAATCTCACACCTGTACAAGTGGAAAGGATCTTAACTAAAACTGCCAATTCCACAGTTGTTCAGTCAGCAAATGTTACAGCAACTCAAAATTCTTCTGTTGATACTTTGACAGGAAATTCGATCGATAGAGAATTGGGTGATTTTGTGGTGACAGATGGAATTATTAACCATAATATTGATGAGAGTGATGGATTCAATTTAGGCTATATTACTAGTAGTTTGATTCAGCCATACATCGCTATTCACAATTCTACTGAGTCAGGGGATTTCAGCAATGAACAGCTTTTAATTGTCAATGACGATTTTCTGAGAAATAGAAATTTAGCGATCGCCTACGGATTGAATGATTATGAAAATAGTACCTGGATGCCAATAGTTGATTCAGGTACTCAAATTCATAATTTCAGGTAAGTAAAAATCAAGTAACACCAAGGGCAGAAACCGGGTTTTTTTACCATTAACGTTGGTTTAAAAACCCGGTTTCACACTACTAAGCGGATAGAGAATTCCGTCCGACATTTTGGCTAAAGGACAGCAAACCGCGTTGCTGTTTTCTTGAATTCATCAAAGGTTAGAGTGACAAACCCATCCGATCTGGGAAGAGTTACCCTAACATCTTTTTCATCACCACTGACACCAGCAGTAGCACCAGCATCTTGACCGTGAGGATTATAAAGCACAACTCGCTGTTCTTCAGTCTCAGGATCAACATAAGCATCAGTCATTGCATAAGCATGACCAGAGAAAATTAAACCATTCTTATCTTTAGGCCCAGATACCGTTACACTCTTGCCGTTTTTGAAAGCATCAACCAACACTTGGAAGTCAACTTTTGTTGGCTCATCATATTCGGTAGGTTCACCCTTTTTCATCTGTTGTAAAACATATTCGTGAATCCCACCATTCCCCATTTTATCGTAGCTACCCAACCACTGTGCATAAGCGCGTTCCATAAGTGGAACCCAAAGCACATTTTCAGCATTATCTATTGCGGTATCTCTAGCAGAACCAGCGATTTCTCCATTTTTCGTAATTAATTGGTTATCAATAACTACGTATTCTGCTTTGCCTGTATCTTTGTTGAAGAAGCGAATAGTGTAAGTGCCATCGAAATTCCCTTGATCGTTCGTATTAGCAAAAATTGCGTTTTTTATTACTTGCGATGTTGTATTGCCTCGGAAAGGATCTTTATCGGTAGTACCTTCAGGAGGACGTTGCGAACCAAATAATGCTCCCAATCCGGCCAAGTAATAACAGTCACTAAATGGGTTTTGGGCAATGTCACCCAGCGTTGGGCCATTAGAGCCAAACAAATTACCTTGGACTGCTTGATACTCGTAGAAATTTGTTTTTGTAGGCTTGTCTTCATCTGTGAATTTTGGCTCAGGACGCACTGTTCCCTTAAACCATTTAGCCACTTGATTTTCAAAATTAGTAGCACTTTTGTCAGCCTTCATACCTTGAACAACATTGGTAGCCAAATACCGGATTGAGTCTGGCATTGTGAAGGCAGTCTTTTCTTTTGCCAAAGTGGTCAAATCCGCGAATTCTGCTTCGCTAATTTTGCCATCAGTTCCCACTTGTTTGTAGATTTCTAGCATTCCATTGCGGTTTAGTTCACCATTGGTTATCCGACGCTCAAAAATTTCTTTTATCTGCTGATCTTCCAAGTTATTGAGGAAGTCATCTGAAGCAGCAGAAGTACCAGCATCCTGAATTTTTACTAAATCCTGAGAACTAGCAGAACTAAGCGCTAGAGATGCTACAGATGCTCCACTTGATTGACCTGCACTGAGGGTATAATTTCCAGTAGCTTGATCTGCAAAACTTGTAACTCGCACCACATATTCTATTCCTGGCTGTGCGGTAAAGTTAAGCTGGGAATTGCGGTTAGTGGGATTGCTAATATCATCATTTTCCGCAATTACTTCTGCCGTTGCTCGATCGATCAATTCCAGATAGGTATCGAACTGTGTAGAACTGAGATTAATTTGTACTTGTTGTCCGGGAGTAATACCAGTCAATAAATAATCGTTACTGAACTGTTGTGATTCTCCATCTGGGCTAGAACGAACTAAATCTGTACCACCCAAATTATCGTTAATAGTTTGTCCTAAAGCTAAATTCCCGACAATTGGCGAAGCAGCATTGGTAGTTAAGGTAAAGTCTCCTGTGCTGAATTCTGGATCGGCAAAACTAGTCACCCGAATTATGTAATCTTCACCTGGTTCTGGAGTGAAAGAAAGGGCAGAATTAGTATTCCCAGGTGAGAGGTTGTCATTTTCGGCAACTAGTTCATCGGTACCGACTTTCACTACTTGTAATGCTGTGTCAAATTGGGAAGAAGTCAAATTAATACTGACTTGCTGATTTGCCACGACATCAGTTAGCAAGTAATCAATCGATGGACTGCTAGGACGCAAGGAATTCGGCGTGTCTCCCAAAGACAAATTACCTTGTACTGTTTCATTGCTGGCAATCGCTTGTATATCTTCTGTACCTGTGCTTCCGCTACCAGGTGCTTCCAATGTCAATTGGTAATTGGTATCGCTTCCTTGAGACTGCAACAAAATAAAATAATCACCTGCTTCTTGGCGATTAAAGCTTATTATTCCTGGGCTAGAGCTAGTAGCAGTTTTGGCATCGATTACTTCATTTGGATCGATAATTTGATTGTTGTTGAAGTCTCGAATTAGTTGGATGCTAGCATTGGCGCTAACATCTTTTAATGACAAGGAAAAATCGCGATTTTCATCTAGTGAGAAACTATAAATATGCACAGGTGTAGCTTTATTTAGCGTGCCTTGGTATGTATCAACTCCGCCAATACTTCCCAAGGAAACTGCACCTTTTAGGGATTGATTCAAGATGGTTGCTGGGGTGACAAATGGCGTTGCTTGTAGGTTGAGGCGATAAGGTGTATTTTGTCCTTCTTCATACTGGTACACCTGCACAAAATAAGTTCCCGGAGTTAAGTTAAGGGATAAATTTTCTGGTGTTGTTCCTTCTTCCTCGGAAAAGTCTAACTCCTCAGAAAAATCAATTAATCCGTCCCGATTAAAGTCTTTTGCTATCTCTATATCTGCATCCGCAGAAAGTCCATCTAATTTCAGATTAACAAGAGAAGTTTGACTGAGAGTGAAGCTATAAATAGCAGTGGGATTATTATCAGTGACACTACCAAGTAAAAGTTTGTTACTCGTTAAAGAGCGAATTTGTTTGGCTTGCTCTAAGGTATCTCCTGGTAAAATATTACTGCTAATTCTTCCTTCTTTTTGACCGAATTGCAGGTAATGTTTAATTGCGGTTGTTGTTCCAATGTTGACTGCATTTGCTACATCGGAGTTTTGTTGTAAATAAAAGTTGGTAACAAAGTCTCCTCCAGGGTCTCTTCTTTCCAATTGCCCGGATTTGATAAAGTGTTCGTAGGTGGTAAGGATATCGCGATCGACTGCTGCTTTTACATCTGGGTTTTTTTGCAGATAAGTATTTGTGTAGAATTCTGCGATCGGATCGCGTTTTTCCTTTTGTCCAAAACCAAGGAAGTGATCTGTAGGCGTGATGATTTTTTGTTGAACTGCGGCACTTACATCTGGGTTCTGTTCTAAATAAAATGCACTATCAAAAAAAGCACTAGGATTCCGATTTTCAAATTTTCCAAATAGATTGAAATGCGCTAATCCGTTAGCAAAAATACCAGCACTTACAGCTTGTCTGACATCCGCATTGCTCGCTATATAATAGCTTTCATCAAACAGCGAATTAATATCTAGCATAAACCATTCCTAAAAAACAATGAACAACGACCTTATCTATCTGAGCAGTTTTAAATCTATCTACTCATAGATGAAATATGACTGAGTATATCGGTTTTTAACACCTATTCAAGTGTTCTTCATAATACTTGCAGATTATATGTATAAATATTTGTATTTATTAAAAAATAAAGATTTTTATTATTTTTTTTGTTAACTTACTATTAAAAATAGCTAGGGGTTAGTTGTTCAGAAAAATTGAAATAAAAACAACTAACTACTTTTCAATTATTAAAAATTACATTCAGAGAATCTCTAATACCTCTTTGATAAAAGATTTATAAATTATTTATGTTTGCCGAGCGCAAAAAGCTAAATACTAAGTATAAGACTTTTCAGAAATATACCTATTAAATGGCTATTCCTGAAATCAAACAAATTGTAAAAAAAAGTCAAGGTATGTATGAGCGTGAACCTATTTGATGTAAACTTTTACCGCGCTGCTAATTCTGACTTGGCAGTATTAACTGACAGACAAGCTTATGCTCATTTTATTACTTCGGGATTAACCGAAGGTAGAGCCTTTTCTCCCTTGGTAGATTTAAAATTTTATCAAGCTAATAATCGGGATTTAGCTGGTTTAGATAATCGACAACTTTTGCAACATTTAGAAAATTTTGGCGTGCAAGAGGGGAGATTATTTTCACCGTTGGTAGATGTAGATTTCTATCTTAATAGTAATGCCGATTTAAAGCAGGCTTTTGGTGGAAATCGGGAACAAGCACTGACTCATTTGCAAAGTTTAGGAGTCAATGAAAGACGTAAATTTTCCCCGGTGGCTAACTTAGATTTTTACTTAGCAACTAATGCCGATGTTAATACTGCGTTTCAGGGGAATCGATCGCAAGCCTTAAGACATTTAGTACTTAATGGCATCCGAGAAGGCAGATTATTTAGTGAATTTTTCGAGCCAAGTTTTTATTTACAAAATAACTCTGATGTTAATGCGGCATTTGCAGGCGATCGCTATCAAGCATTACAACATTTTGTAACTCTTGGATTAAATGAAGGTAGAGATTTTTCTGTGCCTTTGGATTTGAGTTACTACCGCCAATTATACCCGGATTTAGTAGCAGCTAATTTAAGCGATCGCCAATTATTTGAACATTTCCAAATATTCGGAGTAAACGAAAGACGCATTTCCTCGCAATTTTTTAATGTTGGTTATTACTTAGCTAATAATCAAGACTTAAGAAATGCAGGTTTCAATTCTCTGCAAGCATACCAACATTTTGTCACCAATGGATTAAGAGAAGCACGAAACGCTAACTTTAGCAATAATGTCCTTTTCAACGCCGTAGCATCTGGAGATGCCACAGAAAATAGTGCTATTCTCTGGACAAGAACTGCCGATGCTTCCACTCAACAAGGTAAAGTCAGCGATTTAGTAGTACAAGTTGCCACAGATCCCCAATTTACTAACATTAAAAATACCTTTGTTACTCAAACAAAACCCGATCGCGACTACACCATAAAAATCGACAACACCTTCTTACAAAGCAACACTCGCTATTATTATCGCTTCCTAGCACCCGGAGGACAAATCAGCCAAACAGGAACGTTTAAAACCGCACCCAACCCCACAGATAAAGTACCTGTTCGCATGGCTTTTAGTGCTGATACAGCAGGTGAATGGCGACCTTATAATTTAAGCAAAGAATTTCCTAAATTAAATTTAGACTTCTTTGTTTACTTAGGCGATGTCATTTATGAAACCAGAAGTGGTAATCCTAATACTGGGTTAGGTAACTCTCCAGCCACAGCAGATCCCTTTACAGATCAAGCTCAAAGTTTAGCTGATTATCGTCGTAAATATTTAGAAAATTTGTTACCTGTAAATCCCGGTGGATTCCCAGGTTTACAAACACTTTATGCTTCCCAAGCTAACTACACACTGTTAGATAATCACGAACTTGGCGATCGACAATTTGCTAATGGAGGTGCGCCTGCTGGTGTTCCTGCGGGTGCAGGTGTAGATGCGACAAATCCGATTTTTGATGTTAATAATACCGGGAGTTTTATTAATAAAACTCCCGGATTTCAAAATGTGGTGTTGCAAGCTTATAAAGATTATCAACCAATCAGAGAAGTGAAAGCTTCTACACCTAACGATCCGAATACTAATGGAACTGACAAATTATATTTTGCCCAAAAATGGGGAGCAAATGCTGTTTTTATTAATGTAGACGATCGCTCTTATCGTGACATTCGCATGAGGAGAATTAACGATCAAGGAAGAACTGTAGATGACACAGGCGATCGCGCCAACAATCCCGATCGAACCATGTTAGGCGACACCCAATTAGAGTGGCTTAAACAAACACTTTTACAAGCCAAAAATGACAATACCACCTGGAAAATTATCGCCATTTCCACACCAATAGATGAAAATGCCAGCACCAGCGGCAACAAAATCATCCCCTTAGACACCGGAAAAACTTGGATTGGTGGATATCGTGCCGAACGCAACGAAATACTCAAATTTATTGCCGATAACCAAATTAAAAACGTCGTATTTCTTAGCGCCGACGATCACGAATTCCGCGTTAACGAACTAACTTATTTCGATCCAGTAACAGGTGCTCGCGTTCAAGTTCCTCACAGTTTCACAGTAGTTGGTGGCCCCTTAGCCGCTTTTGGCCCAGGTTTAATTAGCGATCGCAGCTTTGAAAATATTAAATCTTTAGCCGATGGAATAGTTGCTCAACAGCAAGCAAGAGGGGCCGATCCACTAGGATTAAATCCCAACTTCCCAGGCTTAGAAAACGTCTTTCGCGAAGGCGATCCTAACGCCAATACTCTACGTCAACCAGTGGATTTTTATTCACCAGATACCTTTAATTACGTGACTCTTGATATTAGTGGCGACGGCAACAAACTCTCAGTAAATACTTACGGAATTAACGCTTACAGAGATAACACTTTCCCAGAACCAAACCCAGAAGATCCTGTAAGGCGTATACTTGGCTTTGACGTTCAAGCCAGCCTCTAATAAGCTAAACAAAAATCAGGTAAGTTTACATCAATTACCCAGAAACTTACCTGATTCGTTATTTTTGTTGGTGGTAAGTGAGCGATCGCTAATTAGTCCACATCTACAGAGTGGTTACTAAAAGCTCGCTGACTATTATCTAAAGCTCTGTCTGCCTGAGATTTCAAAGAATTTGAGATTTTGTCACTTGCTTTAGCTGCATCACGAGCAGTATTTTTGGCATTTTGTGTGGCTTCTTCCACTACATTAGGTACAGATTTGGCAGCGTTTTGGGTATTTTCTTTCACATTTTCTACGCCACGTTGAGTACCCTTAGTTACATCTTTAGCCGTGTTTTTAGTTGATTCACCAATATCTTTTGTCAGGTTTTCAACTCTTTCGTCTAACGGTGTACCACTGGTATAGTTGTCGGCATATTTTTCAAAGCTGTCAGCACCCTTTTGGATGTTTCTTTCTGCCTTATTTACAATGTCATTAGCCTTACTATTTAGGCCAGAAGTATTCGCTCTTGGATCGACATCACTATAACCGTTCATCCCACCTCTGTAAGGCGAAGAAACAGCATTTGACGGAACTTCAGGTCTGCCATTTTTGTCTAGCGCGTTTGCTGGGCCATCGCTACAAGCAGTGGTAACTATTACTAAAACTCCAGCCAGAAACACAGTTAAAACTCGGAACAAACGAGTAGGATTGAGAAAAGAAATTATTTGTTTCATATTTTACTCCTTGTTGATTGTTTGATGTTTAGTTAGCGAAGAAATTATCTTTCTTTAGCAGGGTTAACTTGCAACTCTGGTTCTGTAGGTTGTCCTAACTTATCTTTGATGAAAGCTGAAGCGTCTTTGAATGTTTCCCCAACTCTTTCTAGAATCTTTGCATCGGGATCGTTGCGATTAATCACCCCTTGACGAGGTGCAGGAATTTGAGTAACAGATTTCTCTAATTCCTTTTCTCCTCTAGGGCCAATATCTGGATTTCTAGAGCTAGTAGCATCAGAGCCTGGGTAGAGTAAATCAGAAGCATCGCTCTCAATATTCGCAGCAATTAACTGATGAGAAATTAGCTGAAGATCTGCTCTATTGTTACGCTCTTTATTGACAGTTTCGCTGTTCACCCTTGGATCGCTAGATGCGTTGAAATTCGTGTAACCATCCCCACCATTTTTGTAAGGATTATTTGCGCCTCCAGCTTGTACGGGAGGATTATTTGGACGTGCGCCTGTCATATCACCACTATTACAAGCAGTCATAAAAAATAGCGCTATTCCTGCTAAGAAAACCGTCAATAATCTGCCCAATCGTAGCTTTTTAAAGAAATTAGTTAAACTTCTCACTAATCCCCCCTCATTATTTTTTACCAACGCTTATTAACATAGAAATTAATTAGTAAATTCTCCATCTAACTGAGGTTACATTCTTTTTGAAACTTTCAGTAAACATTTCTCTAACTAGAGAGAGAGTCATAACAACTAAGAGCTTTAGGACAATTTCCTAAAGCCCTTTCATACAGATATTTTTGCTTATGACTTTACATTAATATCTGGTTCCTGGACGAGAAGCTTCATCAGGTTCACGGTAACGTACAGGTTCTTCATGTTTGTTGCGACCAGCTAAACCAGCTAAACCGATTAAACCTAATAAACCCAACCAACCCCAATCAAAACCGTCTCTGTTGTCTCTGTTGTAATCAGCAGTCCCAGTAGTGGTATTAGTACCACCAGTAGTTGTATCAGTAGTTGTACCAGTTTGAGCGGAAGCAGGTAATGCCAGAGGTAAAGAAGCTAAACTTAAAGTTACTAAGCTAGCGCCGATAAACTTGGACAGTTTGTTAGTTTTCATGTTAAATTTCTCTCCCTTTTATTAAGTCTTTTCCGATTTTCAACAGCATCCAAAACTATTGAGATATCTGATTTGTTTTGTGCAAGCTAACTGCATAGCTTTACTATGATGGTGCAAAATTAAATCTGTACCATCATCAATCTTCAGCTAGAGAATCTTTTACCCAAGAACTCATCCTTGAGACATAGGCAAAATTTTTAGGATATTCTGGGGATAAATAATCCAAAAACTTTCAGCATAATACAAGCTACTGTGTAATCACCCTTCGGTAGGTAATCCTTCTTTGTTCACTTCTTCCTCTAATTGTTTTTCATCAACAAGATAGCTGGGGATGTTATTATCTTGCTTAAGTTGAGAAAAAATTCTCCAAGTATTCCAATTCCACTTGCGATCGCTACTAGAACCATTACCATTGTCATCCTGCATATTCACTAAATTGTATTCCACATTTTCCGCATAAATGGCAAAGGTAATATTAAATAACTCCAAAAAGTAAATAATCCACTGGCATTCAGCTTCGGGATATTTCTGATAGTACTCAATTAACGTGGCAACACAAGTTTCTAAGTGCGATCGCGAATTCGGAGATATTAAAATAATTTTTAATAACACTACTACCAAAGTTAACGGATTTCCTTGGGACAGCAGTAAAACAAATAATTCTGCTGGGTCTTGTCTGTTTTCAATCGTCAAAAAATCAATCACACGATTGCAACTTCTTAAAATCAATGCCTGATTTAATAAGTCTTCATCATGTTGGTCATACATTGACTCTAACTTAGCTGACAAATTTTGATTGAAGAGATTAACAACTCTTGGGTTTTTAACGGAAAAAAGTAAATAATTGCTCAAACTTTTCTTATAAAATTTATAGTTCATGTTCTGCGTCTGTTTCAGAAAAATATTCGCCAAATTGGTGTAGCTAAAAGGGCCACGCTTGACTAAAATTCTCTTAATCAGACGTAAAACATCATCACCCAAACCTGTAGGATTTACTAAATTCCTGTGATTGCTGCTAGCAGACTGTGTATAAGCAGTATACATAGCCAAATCAAATTTAAACTTATCTTTTAATTCTTTAGAAAGCGCCTTAGCAGCTGCTCTCTGTTCTTCTGGATTCCTCAAATCCATATATTGTGGCACTAAAAGATAACAAGCATAACGATGCGCCCAATGCCCTTCCCTATCAAAACGCGAAGCAAATAACTTCAGTTCTTGATAATCCTTACTGTTAATAAAATTACTCAGCCAATACCGAATCCGATTCAAATTTTGGGAAATAGTTTCTTCATAAATTTTCGGCTCATTAAAAGCTGCAATTAACTCTTGAATCGATTTCCGCCTTCTAGTGGCATCCCAATTGTTAATTAAAATATAGCAAGAACGTTTGAGTGTATTTCTAAACTCTGTTTCGTCATTCTCAAAAACAATTTTGTAGAAAGCTTGAATAACTTCCTGCTTAGCTACTTCTGTTTGATAGATAAACAGGTTTTTAAATTCTTGTAATACGATTTCAGGAGGCCACTGCCTAACAATGTTAAGCAGAAACCTATAAATAATATTCTGTGACCTTTGTAGACGTGAACCTTGACTGTTTAGCTGGATTGAATTATCCTGCTTATGCACCGAAGGTTGATGATTCATGTTTAATCTGCCTGAAGTGGTAGTGCTTCCTAATAATTAGATTGTGTCGAATAACGCCGAGGGCACCCTGATTTCATTTTGTTGCAGTCTAACTTAGAGTACCTCAATTGTACAAGATCTGTGCTGAACAGTTTTGATTCTATATCCGAGCTTCACTTATAGTTGTAGGTTTGATAGACAAATAACTCACGCAGCCGACGACAACAGTTTGCGATCGCAGGCATCGATCGATTTGTGAGGTCGGCTATTAATTATTGCGGCTTGAACTAGACAAAATTCAAAATCTAAAATCGGCAATTCTTCAATCGAAAATTTCTAGGGTCACAATAGCCTATATATTTTCTGTCTATGTTCTAATATTTACTTGCTATTTTTTTCTATCTTAATATTTTTTAATAATTTTTTTCTAATTAATTGCTATTCAGGTCATTATTGCGATCGTCCTGCTTAAAAATCACAAAGCAGTTACCAGGCTAATTCCGGTAACTGCTTATCTATTAAAGGTTATAGGATTATGGGGGCAGAGGGACTTGAACCCTCACGACCTTTTACGGTCAACGGATTTTCATTCTCTCGCAGCTTTCGCTACTGCCTGAAACTATAACTCAGGCTTTGAGAATTGGACTCTCCCTTTACCCTCGGCTTTACGTTAGGGTAGCTCCCGTCGAGTCTCTGCACCTTCCAAAAAGTTCTGAGTTACTACTCTTTACCCTTTTGGCTTGGCTCAGGATTGCCATATCTGTCACCAGATTTAGGTTTCCCTGAATTTGAGAGCCGTCACTTGCAGGATTTCTCCTCCAAGGCTCAGTTTTCTAAGTCCGTAGCGTCTACCATTCCGCCACACCCCCGAACTCTGCTTGAAATTCCAGCCTTTTTCGGTTGGATATTCATCTTACCCCAAAAATCTGAATTTGCACAATTGTTTAGAAAAAATTTTTGGGAAACGACGGCAGAAGGTGAAAATTCAGGGCCCCTCAAGAGTCCCCGTTCCCTCTTTAGACCAATAACCTGTAAAATGATCGAGTACCCTTCCCTACCGCGCTTAGTGTTGTTGCTGTAGACAAGAAAGACTATGCTGATTGCACTTTTGTATTTAATCTTGGGTGGAGCTTATTTGGTGGTAGTTCCTTTGCTGGTGTTTTTCTATATGCAAAAACGCTGGTATACTTGTACCTCTTTTGAGCGCGGTTTTATGTACTTTCTGGTGTTTTTCTTTTTTCCCGGATTGTTGGTACTCGCGCCGTTTTTCAACTACCGACCTAAGCGGCGACAAGTTGAAGCATAAAATTTACTATTGGTCAACCCTAAATGCGTCGGATTGACATTATTTATATAGGCTTGGGAATTTTCCTGGCTGGTGGATTAGCTTTCCTAGTGCTACAACTGGTAGGCTTAGATAGTCAGCAAGCGGGGATTTGGAGTCAGGCTTTGCTGATTTTTGGGTTAATTGGTTGGTTGCTGACTTATTTGTTTCGGGCCAGCACCAAACAAATGACTTACAATCAGCAATTGAAGGATTATCAGGAGGCGGTTTTGCAAAAGCGCCTCGAAGAAATGACTCCTGAAGAACTAGAGAAGCTTCAGGCAGAAATTGAACAAGAAAAAAAATAGTTTGGTTAGTGGTTTTTTGCTGGGTGTTGGCAGAATGCTAAGATTGACATCCAGCAACTAACCGCTATTAATTGAGTTTTTGATTTATTACTTTTGACAAAATGACTTCTATTTCCGATCGCTTTGAGTCTTTACGCTCTCAATCCCAATGCGCTTTAATTCCTTTTATTACCGCTGGCGATCCAGATTTGCAAACAACGGCTCTTGCATTAAAGGTTCTCGATCGCAATGGTGCTGATATTATTGAATTGGGTGTACCTTATTCCGACCCTTTAGCCGATGGGCCTGTAATTCAAGCCGCAGCAACTAGAGCCTTACAAAATGGTACAAAATTGGATGATGTACTCAAAATGTTAGGCAATGTCATCCCAGAATTAACAGCGCCAATAGTATTATTTACCTATTACAATCCGATTATTCATCGGGGAATCGAAAACTTTTTACAGCAACTTTCCCAAGTGGGAGTCAAAGGTTTAGTTGTTCCTGATTTACCTTTGGAAGAAGCCGAAAGTTTACTTAAACCTGCTAGTGAATTGGGCATTGAGGTAATTTTATTAGTAGCACCGACTAGTTCTCCCGAAAGGATAAAAGCGATCGCCCAAAAGTCCCAAGGTTTTATTTACTTGGTGAGTGTAACAGGTGTTACCGGAATGCGATCGGGATTAGAATCACGAGTTGCAGATTTACTCCAACAAATGCGCCATGTTACTGATAAACCTATAGGTATCGGTTTTGGGATTTCTGCACCGGAACAGGCCAAACAAGTTAAAGATTGGGGTGCAGATGCGGCTATTGTGGGAAGCGCTTTTGTCAAGCGTTTGGCAGATGGTACACCAGAAACAGGATTAACAGCTATTGGCGAATTTTGTCAGAGTCTAAAAGGGGCGATCGCTTAATTCTCATACTTAATTATGGAAAAGTTAGTTTCTCGATTCATATTATTATGTGGGTTGGTATTGCTGTTTTTCTGTATTCCAGTTAACTTAATTTGTCCTCCGGCGATCGCAGTTCTCCGCGAATACCAAGACGCACCCGGAGTAATGCGATATCAATCCCAACATTCACTCCGAGATGCTACAGGTTACTCTTGGCAAGTCGTACTTTTTAAACAGTTTCCACCCGATCGATCTCCGCAATTTATTCTCCGGTTAGTCGGATTTCCCGGTGTCGTGGAGATTGCCCATCCCCAACCATTAGAAATTACCACTAACAGCAGTAAATTACTCACAGCAACAGATTTGTTTGCAACAGAATCTCCTGCCCCTAACGTTGGTCAGTATAACGTTACGAATTTAATTGCTCAACTACCGCCAAATAGCTTTTTAAAACTTACTATACCCCTAACACAAAACAAAAATATCACTTTAAAAATCCCGAATTCTATAGTTATTGAATGGCAATGGTTAGCAACAGAAATAGAATGAGAATTTAGTTATTTTCAGTGGTCTTTTTAGAGATAAAACCACCCAAAATATATCACTTAGTTAAAAAAATATTTTGACAAATTGCTAAGTTTCTCTGGACAAGTTAGGAATTGTAACTAGATAAAAAATGGCAAATGCTTTGATTTTATACCCATTTGGTGCGATCCTAGAGTATTTTATAAAGAATTAAGCTCTCTGTCAGTCGTATCCTATAATCCTACTTGTCACTGTGAATAAGAGGAATTGTCCGATAAATAAAGGTTTCTTGGAGGGGAGATTAAGTCGTGAAATAAACAGTTAAATAGTAAAGTTTTGCAAAAAAAAGGAAAGTAAAACTACAAAATTTTTTAAAATAGAACCGAGTAACAAAATACCGATACAGAGATTTACAGGCAGATCATGTTAGATACTAAAGATTGCTTGGAAAACAAATGCCCGATTCAGTTTACCCTGGACTTGATTGGCAATAAGTGGTCTATCTTAATTCTGCGAGAACTTTTTATAGGCGATCGCCGCACCCACCAGTTTTTAGATGCCTTACCAGGAATTAGCAGTAAAACATTAACCATTCGACTGCGCGAATTAGAAGCATACGGTTTAGTGCAACGCCAAGTCTATCCAGAAATTCCGCCTCGCGTAGAATACTCCCTGACAGAAAAAGGCAGAGAAATTCAACCAGTGATGAGTGCCTTATATCGTGTAGGACAACACTGGTTAAAAGAAGATGCTTGTGTTTGTCCCTTGGAAAAAACCATATTCGCCCAATTGGAAAAAGCCCGTTAAATAGCATTTTTAATCGGAGATTTGCTTTTAAAATTGATAATAATTCACATTGACACTCTATCAGTCGTAGGGGTAATTCATGAATTACCCCTACGCTGCGACGGGATTCTTCTTACGGGAAAGTGATAAAATTTGTGGATTATATTAACGTTTTGATATCTAGGAGAACGTGCGACACAAATATATACTTTTTTACAAACCATACAACGTCTTGTGCCAGTTTACAGACGAAAACCAAAGTGCTGATAAAACTAGACAAACCCTGAAAGACTATATTTCCATTCCCGAAATCTATCCAGTAGGACGTTTAGACCAAGACAGCGAAGGACTACTATTACTGACAAATGATGGGAAATTACAACATTTTTTGAGCGATCGCCGCTACAAACACCCACGCACATACTGGGTACAAGTAGAAAGAATTCCCTCACCAACCGTCCTCAACCAACTTCGCCAAGGAGTAAAAATCCAAGACTACCAAACAAGACCAGCGTATGTAGAACTTTTGCCCACCGAACCCATGTTACCACCCCGGGAGCCGCCAATTCGGTTTCGCAAAAACGTACCCACAGCTTGGTTAGAGATGACACTCACAGAAGGTAGAAATCGACAAGTCCGAAGAATGACAGCAGCAGTCGGTTATCCTACCTTAAGATTAGTCAGAGTAGCAATTGCTCATCTGGGTTGGGAAGGTTTAGCACCAGGAGAGTGGCGAGAGTTAACTCCAGAAGAACTAAAACCATTATTGCATCTGAACAAAGTAAATTAACGATCGCGCAAATCTAAATTTTTTGTTTAAATTAAGTGAGAAGTTTTTGCAGCAATCCCCATCGATCGCAATTCAAAATGCAACAATAGGAAAAGAGAATTTGGAATTGTTTATCAGTTAGCCTTGACTTGGGAGCTATCAAAAAAATATGGGAGCGTGAGAACCCCTGACTTTTAAGCAGGGGTTTGATAGCGACACAAGGGGATTTATCCCCCTGTTTCTGGTATAATTATGTAGGCGGTAAAGCGCATTGGCAAGCATGAGAGTTTAACTCTTCTACAAACTTAAACTCTTTCCTCAGTAAAGTGTTGTATCTAAACATCTCAGGCTGACCAATTCCACGATTGTCCATCCAATAACGAAGCACTTTATTGCGGACGAATTGAGATGTCTTGATTGCTGAGTTAATGGCAGATATTTGTTGTGGTTTTGGATTGACTTTAAACTCGTAGACAAACACGATTGATACTGAGGTATTACATATCAATTGCTATAATAACATGAAATTGGGACAGAGTAATCAAAAGCCGCCCTGCAAGGGCGGGGCTTGTATCCCATTATTTTGGTCAACAGGAAAATAGTGGGAGCGTGAGAACCCCTGAGATTTATCCAGGGTATGAAACGCGATGATCGGGGGATAAATCCCCGTGTTTCTCTTGAGCGCCATCTTTTTTACAAAATCTGATATCATTTTGTAGGAGGTGAAGAACAGTGTTAACTTTGACCTACGAATACAAAGCCAAACCTACTGGTGAGCAAATTGCGTTAATCGAACATACCCTTGATGTTTGTCGCCAAGTGTGGAATTTTGCTTTACGTGAACGCAAAGATTGGCTTAATTCTCGCAAGTCACCGATTAACGCTTGTTCAATAGTCTCTGAGTACATCATTCCAGCAGATGCGCCCTACCCTAATTACTACACCCAAGCCAAGTCCCTAACAGAAGCTAAAGAGCAATATCTAGAACTAAAAACTGTCAATGCTCAAGTCCTGCAACAAGTATTGCGAAAACTAGAAACCGCATTTGTGGACATGAGACGCAAAGGAATGGGTTTTCCGCGTTTCAAAAATCGATACAGAATGAGGTCTTATGTTTATCCGCAGCTTGGCAAAAGTGAGGTGTTTAGGGGTAATCAGATTAAGTTACCTCAACTGGGTTGGGTAGAGTATATCAAGTCTCGTGACATTCCTAATGGATTCAAAGTAAAGCAAGTTAGGGTGGTTCGCAAGGCATCAGGGTATTTCCTAATGATGACTTTGGAGTGTGATGTCAATGTACCCGATCCTATTCCTTCTGGTAATCCCAGGGGTATTGATTTAGGGTTAGACAAGTTTGCTGCTACTTCTGATGGTGAATTGATTGAACGTCCTAGATTTCTTCAAACACTACACAGGAAGCTGAAATTGCTGCAACGTAGATTGAAGAAGAAGCAGAAAGGCTCTAATAATCGTCACAAACTAAATCGGAAGATTGCCAGATTACACCAACGTATTTCTGACACTCGCTCATATTGGCATTTTAAATTAGCTCATAAACTTTGCGACGATGCCGGAATGATTTTTGTTGAGGATATTGATGGACGTGTGTGGGCTAGAGGAATGTTTTGTAAACATACTCTTGATGCTGGATTTGGGCAGTTTGTTTCCATCTTGCAATGGGTGTGTTGGAAGCGCGGGGTATACTTCACCAAGGTGAATAAAGACTACACATCGCAGGTTTGCCCGCAATGTGATGCCCACACTGGGAAGAAAGAATTAGGGGACAGGAAACATTCTTGTCCTGAATGCGGCTACACAACGCATAGAGATGTGGCAGCCGCACAAGTGATCCGCAACAGAGGGGTCGATGCGCTGGGACGCAGCGTAGAACAAATTGCCTGTGGAGACGGTCTGGCGGGGACTGGTGACAGTCTAGTTAAGAGTCAAAGAAGCAGGAAGAAGGTTGGAGAGCGACGGCTCATACCGAAATCGGAACATCCTTTAAGAATCCCCTCGATTTTTAATCAGGAGAGTACGTCAAACAGTTAACAATAAGTGATTAAGCCAATACGTCAAGCTTTCTTGCCTTAAAGCCTTGGAGCCTTCTTGCAAAGCGCGATCGGAGCCAACTTTAGCCCCACTAACCCTGAGATCTTTTTCTATCCATCCTCGAAATTGAGGAAATCCTCAAATGCTTTACTGTCCACAATGTCAATTTGAAAACCCAATCACCAATAAATTTTGCCAGCAATGTGGGACTTCCCTTACTCACAAAGCTTGTCCCGAATGTGGCGCACAAGTTAGTTACAGCGCTCAAGAATGCCCAAAATGTGGCGCATTTACCGGAACAGTTTGGCAAGCAATCATTTCACCTCGCAGTGTGAGACAGATTCAGGAACAAGGCAAAACAGCCAATCCTGAATTGATAGCAGCTGCTTCATCTGAGAAACTTGACTTAGAACAGCTTAATATACCTACCTCAACTGAACCAGTTAAAACTGAAATTCAAGTTAGCTGGGAAGAAGAACTGGCAGACCATTCACCAGAGAACACAAAGCCAAAATCAATATCTGAACTCTCTCCAAAGGTATATTTAGACGAGCAGCAGCGCTACCTACTCTTAGAAGCACTACCGTCAGAAACGAGTGAAGAAGTTAAAGTGCGAGTGTTAGATTGTCAACCTTTGCAAGCTTCACCTATAGAAGTTTTCATACGCACTGAAAGTCAGGAACTAGAAATAGGCAAAGAACCCGACAGTAAGAGGATCATCAACTTTTGGGAAACAGTGCCGGAAATTGCTCAAGCTTATCTGGAACTGAAAGAAGAATTTGATCCTGTAGTACCCACGCTCCACGATGCTTGGCTAGAGGACGATCGCTACATCCTCCTAATGGAAGATCGATCGGATTGGCCGACTTTAGTAGAACTGTGGAAAGATAATCAAATTCCCGACATTCATTCCTTACAAATATTGCACGAAATGTCATCCCTGTGGATAGCTACCGAAAAATTCCATTGTCGGCAAAGTTTATTAGAATTAAGCAATTTACGAGTAGATGAAGACCAATCTTTAGGAGTTCTGCGCTTATACAAGGAGTCACCAGAGATTAATCTGAAATTGTCAAGTTTAGGCCGGGTTTGGGAAAATTTATATTGTCAGGCTGGTCGCACAATGTTAGGTCCGATCGGTGTATTAATTAATGACCTGAAGCTAGAAACTATTTCGACAATTGAAGAATTGCGATCGCGTCTGCAAGAAATCGCCGATGAACTGCAAAACCTATCAGTTCCATCTATCCCAACACCACCAGAACCGATCCCATTTAAAAACAATCAAACCATTTCCCCACCCTCAGTAGCCACCTTATATAAAGAACAAATCAATCCTTACTCCCCACACCATGAGAGTAACGATGATATGCCCACAGTAGTTTTACCCATGCAGCTGCTAAGTTTAGAAGACGCAGGTCGTACCGACGTAGGTCGTCAAAGACGGCATAACGAAGACTACTTCGGAGTCCAAACCAAACTTACCAAAATTGAAAATCCGATGGGGCGCAATATGGAAGCCCGGGGCTTGTACATCCTCTGCGATGGCATGGGCGGACACGCGGGAGGCGAAGTTGCTAGCGCTTTGGCGGTGAAAACCCTCTTTGAATACTTTCAAGAACACTGGAACGAAGAACTACCGGAGGAGGACTGCATTCGTCAAGGAGTCCTGAAAGCCAATCAAGTCATCTACGATATTAATCAACAAGATGCTCGTTCCGGTAGCGGACGCATGGGTACCACTTTAGTTATGGTTTTAATTCAAGAAACTCAAGTCGCCGTCGCCCATGTGGGAGACTCCCGCTTATACCGCCTCAGCCGCCGACAAGGCATTGAACAGGTTACGATCGATCACGAGGTCGGACAACGGGAGATTAAACGGGGAGTAGAACGAGAGTTTGCCTATTCTCGTCCCGATGCTTACCAACTTACCCAAGCGTTAGGGCCACGCAATGAACATTTTGTTGATCCCGATATCGATTTCTTTGAATTAAATGAAGATACCCTGATATTGTTATGCTCCGATGGTCTTTCCGATAACGATTTGATCGAAAGCCATTGGCAAACACACCTCCAACCATACTTGAGTTCGCGGAGCAATTTAGAACAAAGCGTCAATGATTTAATTGAACTGGCTAACCAGTACAATGGGCATGACAACATTACAGCGATCTTGATTCGGGCGAAAGTCCGACCGGATTTAGATCAAGCTAGAGTAAGCAATAATTAATCGCCATAAAAAGTAAAAGGTAAAAGGTAAAAAGTAAAAGGTGAATTTTCCTCCCTTGCTTTTTAACTTTTAATTTTTAACTTAGTAAAAAGCGAATACTTCCTTCTTTTGCCTTTTAAGTTTTAACTTTTTACTTAATTACCGAGCTTTAAATGAGTAATGATATCTCCTGGTGTGGTAACACTGACCCTCTTACATCCAAAAAATTCGGCTCCTCTGGAAAACTGGCGATTTGAAAAAGAATTCATTATTCGCATCGGTCGCTCTCCAGAAAACAATATCGTGTTGAGTGATAGCCGGGTTTCCCGTCACCATCTAGAATTGCGAATGGTGGAAATTTCTGCATCCAAAATTGGCAACAGTTTAATCTCTACCGCTTGGCGGTTGATTAACTTGGGTACCAACGGCACTTTTTTAGATGGCATTTTAGTCTCTCAAGCTTGGCTGAGAAATGGTTCATTAATTCAGTTAGCTCAAGGAGGGCCAAAACTCAAATTCACGATTCAAACGACTACGGCCCAACCTTTGATTGTTACACCCCCAAAGGTAGTTACACTCCCAACAAACAGTTGCACTCATGCGGGAAATTCCCCAAACAACATATTTTGTATTCACTGCGGTCAACCATTGCGTGTTGAACGTAAGATCCGCCAATATCAGGTGTTACAGATTTTGGGACAGGGGGGAATGGGCACTACTTATTTAGCTTGGGTACCCCAAATCCCTGGAAAAAAGGCGGCGGGTGGTGGGTTGTTGGTGCTTAAAGAAATGAATGCGGATATGGCAGAAATCGCCAAGGCCCAAGAATTGTTTGAAAGGGAAGCCAGGACTCTGAAAAATTTGAATCATCCCGGAATTCCCCAATTTTATGAGTTTTTTGTGGAAGCGGGGAAAAAGTATTTGGCAATGGAATTAATTCATGGTCAAGATTTGGAGAAACGAGTTTACAATACTGGGCCTGTTTTACCGAGTCAAGCGATCGACTGGATGATTCAAACCTGTAAAGTGTTGGATTACATCCACGAACAAGACCCACCACTGATTCATCGTGACATTAAACCAGCGAATTTGATGGTGCGTTCGCGAGACAATCAAATCGTAGTCCTCGACTTCGGCGCAGTCAAAGAAATTGGCACGCCTTTGGGGACGCGCATCGGTGCAGAAGGTTTCAGTGCCCCGGAACAAGACCGAGGTCAACCCGTCACTCAATCTGACATTTACGCTGTCGGTGCTACTTTAATTTTTTTGCTGACTGGGGAAAGTCCCCGCAAGTATTATCAACAGCAGGGGCGAATTTACTATTTTTCCTTGGAAAATGTGCCGACGATTACTCCGCGATTGCGGCAGGCGATCGAAAAGGCCACCCAACCGCATCTCAGAGAAAGATATCAGACTGCTCAGGAATTAGCGATCGCCCTTTCCGGTTGTATCTAAAGAAATTTTGGCTGTTCGAGTGAAAAACTAATCTTATTTTTGCCAAAACTTTTACTTATATCAACTGCTCTAAAATTGGCTTGAGATCGATCGCCGCGTCAATCATCTCTAGCCAATCAGAGAAACGATATTACTCGTCGTCCCAAGCTTCCACTTCCAGCAAATCCTTGACCGGATCTTGCATTGTAAAGCCAAAATCCAGCAACTCTTTTTTCCAAAAAGCCCATTCATCACCATAAAGTAGGGCTATTTTCCAAATACTATCAGTAGGCTTGATCGAGTTAGATGCTATGAGAGATCCTACTTTACGTTGCAACTTCACCATTGGGTGAATAACTTGCTGAGTCATACACTCCATTAAAATTGATTTATTTTAGGAAAGATTCTGAACAAGAATCGCTTACCCGTTTTCTTGCTGTACCTGTGCGTTTATTCTTGTGCAATCGGGAAGCGATCTTCTAGAAAATTAGCTTAGCACAGTCAAGTGCTACTAGTCCATTTTAGCTTAAATTTATCTGTAAGTTCCGAACTTAGGCAAAGTCTCTATTTGTAGAGTGCCTTACCCGATTACTCCGGGACTATACCCCTATATTTAGTGTTTCCACATAAGTGTTAAATTTTAATGATTAGAACTACTTATGAAAGCTGGGCTGAACGATCGAACTTAACCGAGATCTTGCACTCAGCTAGGCAGAGCCTCCATACTTCGTTCCATTTGTTGAACCAGGGAACGAGGACACAGGAGGTGGAACCTCCTTTGAGTGTTCTTATCTCAGCTAACCCAAAAATTCATCTCATTCAACCCAAAAGCTCAACTAAGAAGAACTCAACGCCGCTTTTGCCGAAGAATGCAGCGTCAAACCATACTCCAAACCTTCCACCACAGCTTGATAGGAAGCCTCCAAAATATTTGTCGAAACTCCCACTGTCGTCCAACGTTGCAAACCATTACTAGACTCAACCAACACGCGAGTTTTCGCAGCTGTTCCCGTATTCCCATCCAGAATTCTCACCTTGTAATCAGTTAACTCAAAATCAGCGATTACCGGATAAAAATTGGTTAAAGCTTTCCGTAAAGCTGCATCTAGCGCCGCCACAGGCCCACTACCTTCCGCAGCCTCTAAAATATCCTTACCATTCACCGACACCTTAATAGTCGCCAAAGCATAAGGAACACAAATCGAATCAGAATCACAGGGAACAATATCACAATGAACCTGAAAACCTTTGAGTTCGTAAAACTTCTGGCGTTGTCCCAAAGCCTCCCGCATCAGCAACTCAAAACTAGCTTCAGCCGCCTCAAACTGATAACCTTGATTTTCCAGAACCTTCAAGCGTTCCAAAATTTGCCGACAAGCCGGATTTTGCTTATCCAACTCAATCCCAAAAGTCCGGGCTTTAGCCAACACATTACTTAACCCCGCCTGGTCAGAAATCACAATCCGCCGTCGATTTCCCACCTCTTCAGGTTGAATATGTTCATAAGTAGCAGGATTTTTTTCCACTGCACTGACATGAATCCCGCCTTTGTGTGCAAACGCTGACAAACCGACAAAAGGCGCGTGTTCATCAGGGGCTAAATTCGCCAATTCACTAACAAAACGGCTAACTTGAGTGAGTTGTCCGAGATTTTCTGCCGGAATGCAATCAAAACCTAACTTTAACTGTAAATTGGGGATCAAAGAACAAAGATTTGCATTGCCACAACGTTCCCCGTAACCATTCATCGTCCCCTGTACCATTTTCACCCCAGCCAACACCGCAGCCAAAGCATTAGCTACTGCGGTATCAGAATCATTGTGAGTGTGAATGCCCATTTGGGGAAAATCGCCTTTAAGTTCCGGTAAAGCTTCCACCACTTCGCCAATAATGGTGCTAATTTCAGATGGAAGTGTCCCGCCATTAGTGTCACAGAAAACCAGCCATTCCGCACCAGCATCAATAGCCGTTTTCAAAGTCTGCAAAGCGTATTCGGGATTATGCTTATAGCCATCAAACCAGTGTTCGGCATCGTAGATTACTCGTCTTCCTTGGCTGCGGAGATATTCGATCGTATCTCGAATCATCGCCAAATTTTCTTCTAAACTAGTCTTCAGGCTCTCTATAACGTGCAAATCCCACGATTTACCGAAAATCGTCACCCAGTGAGTACCAGCCGCCAAAATCGCTTGTAGCAGCGAATCTTCCGCTGCTGTTGTTCCCGGTCGCCTTGTGGAGCAAAAAGCCGTCACTTCTGCTTTTGTCAGGGGTTGTTCCTGAAGCTTCCAGAAAAATTGTACATCCTTCGGATTAGCACCAGGCCATCCCCCTTCGATAAACGGAACTCCCAACTCATCTAGCTGACGAGCAATTCGCAATTTATCTTCCAAGGACAAACAAAGTCCTTCGCGTTGAGCGCCATCTCGCAGGGTAGTATCGTAAATCCAAATCTGATTAGAAGTATTAGGGCTCATGGATTAAAGAATGAAATGAGAAATATTGGGTTTATGAATTGAAAAAGGTAAAGGGAAAGAGAATTTCCAGCACTTTTACCCCTTCACCTTTGCCCTTTTCTTAGAATCAGAGCAACAAGTTTCCATCAGGGGTAAATTCTTACCTAACAATTAGCCTACATCTGTATCTATGGAAAAGGGTAAGCTCGATCGTGCTCTGTCATGTAAAGAAGTGCAAAAATATTCATAAAGTGTTCAGGGTAATCTCTATGCCAAAAGTAACTGCCCAAGGAAAGACATTTGAATGCGCTCCTGGCGCAAATTTGCGGAAAGTTTTACTGGAAAATGGCATTCCTCTGTACAATGGTCAAGCTGCCATGATCAACTGTCGTGGTATCGGCACTTGTGGCACCTGCGCCGTTAAGGTAGAAGGGGAAGTATCGGAAATAAGCTGGCGAGAAAAAACCCGTCTTGGACTTCCTCCCCATTCTCCCAGTAAAAACTTACGTTTGGCTTGTCAAACTAAAGTTTTAGGAGATGTCCAAGTCACCAAGTTTGACGGTATGTGGGGACAGGCGGATAAAACTGTTTGGACTCCACAAGCATAATTTGGGGACTGGGGACTGGGGACTGGGAAATTTTAGATTTTCGATTTTAGATTTTCGATTTTTCAAGTTGCCTTTGAATCTAAAATCGGCAATTCAAAATCTAAAATTGTTTCTCCTCTGCTCCCCTCCTCCCTTGCCCCCCTGCCCCCCTGCTCCTTTGCATTGTTACATTTAATTCGGTGAGTTTGACACTCTGAAATATAGCGGTTTCCGTTCTACCGTGAGGTTTTAGATGAATAAAGTAAGTGATGTTCTAATTATTGGTGGTGGAATTATTGGTCTTTCTTTAGCCATTGAATTGAAACTTCGCCAAGTCAAAGTAACTGTTTTATCTAAGGATTTTCAGTCAGCAGCAACTCACGCTGCGGCGGGGATGTTAGCACCACAAGCGGAAAAAATTCCTCCTAGTCCCATGTTAGATTTGTGTCTACAAAGTCGGGCAATTTATGCTGATTGGATTCGGAAATTAGAAGAAATTACAGGTTTAGAAACTGGTTATTGGTCTTGTGGAATTTTGGCTCCTGTTTATGAAGTTGAGGAGGAATTTCTCAATTCTCCATTTTGGGTAAATCAGGCAGAAATTCGGCAACTTCAACCTGATCTCAGTTCAGAAGTTGTGGGTGGTTGGTGGTATCCTGATGATGGGCAAGTGGATAATCGCGCTTTAGCTCATGTTTTATGGATGGCGGCGCAACAGTTAGGAATTGAGGTTTTGGAAGGAGTTGCTGTTACCGAATTTGTGCGGGAAAATGAGCGAATTAAATATGTGAAAACTTCTCAAGGTGAGTGGCAAGCTGAACGCTATGTTTTAGCTACTGGTGCTTGGGCACAGGAGTTGTTACCGATAAGTGCTGACGCACTCGCTAGCGCGATCGCAGTTTACCCCAAAAAAGGGCAAATGTTATCAGTGCGCTCTCTTTCTTCCTCTCAACCATTAAACCAAGTTTTATTCGGTGATGAAACTTACATTGTGCCGCGAAAAGATGGCAGAATAGTTATTGGTGCTACTAGTGAAAATGTGGGATTTACTCCTGACAACACTGCCGCAGGTATTCAACAATTACTCAGCGGAGCAACTCGACTTTATCCCCCATTAAAAAACTTGCCGATTTTAGAATTGTGGTGGGGATTTCGTCCAGCAACGCCTGATGAATTACCAATTTTGGGAACTAGTGCCTACGAAAATTTGATCTTGGCAACGGGGCATTATCGGAATGGCATTCTTTTGGCTCCCATTACCGCTTTGTTAATCGCTGATTTGCTGGAAAAACAAAATGCTGATTCGCTTTTGAGTCATTTTCACTATACTAGGTTTGGCGAAAAGTAACTTTACATAAGTTAGGGAATGGTGGGAAAATGTAAACTAAATTCAAATAATTTTCAGGAAAAAATCCCGTGTAACTAACAAATTAAATTAACATTAGAGTTCTCCAACAAAGAATCTCTTTCGGCAGGCAGGATGCCTACCCCACAAGAGTTTTTGGAGATGTCTATTTAAGGTGCTAATTTAGTTACAGTTGGTTCAACTCTTTCGCACAATATTTTTAGTAATTCTGTATCTAGCAATGCAAATTTTAGATAAATCTCCCATAGAAACGATCGCAGATCAACCCCTCACCATCGCCGGAAAAACCTTCAAATCTCGCCTAATGACCGGAACAGGTAAATATCGTAGCATCCCGGAAATGCAGCAAAGCGTAATTGCTAGCGGTTGCGAAATTGTTACCGTCGCCGTCAGACGAGTGCAAACTAACGCCCCCGGACATGAAGGACTAGCAGAAGCCTTGGATTGGTCTAAAATTTGGATGTTACCCAACACCGCAGGCTGTCAAACCGCTGAAGATGCCATTCGGGTAGCGCGGTTAGGGCGAGAAATGGCGAAACTTTTGGGGCAAGAAGACAATAACTTTGTCAAATTGGAAGTTATTCCTGATCCTAAGTATCTTTTACCTGATCCCATTGGCACTTTGCAAGCAGCAGAAAAGTTAGTTAAAGAAGGCTTTGCCGTTCTACCTTATATTAATGCTGACCCATTGTTAGCCAAACACCTGGAAGAAGCTGGTTGTGCTACCGTAATGCCTTTGGGTTCTCCCATTGGTTCCGGTCAGGGGATCAAAAATGCCGCTAATATTCAGATAATTATTGACAATGCCAAAATTCCCGTAGTTGTAGATGCTGGAATTGGTACACCTAGCGAAGCTGCCTCCGCAATGGAAATGGGCGCAGATGCCTTGTTAATTAATACTGCCATTGCCCAAGCCGAAAATTCCGCAGCAATGGCAAAAGCGATGAGTTTAGCAACTATTGCCGGAAGACTAGCGTACTTAGCTGGGCGCATCCCGGTAAAATCTTATGCCAGCGCCAGTTCTCCCGTTACAGGTACTATTAACCCAAGTTGCTAGTTATCCTTTGTACGTAGTTGGGCTTTAGCCCTCATAAAGCCAGGTAAATTAAGAGGGCTAAAGCCCAACTACGTACCTTTATGTCCCCAGACAGGGAATCTTAAGAAAATCTGCGATCGAGCCAAAAAAATGTGCAAAGTATTGTTACAATAAATAATAAGTTTAATAAAGGATTATTGTATGCCCTACACAACCGAAGAAGGCGGACGTTTAAACAATTTTGCAGTTGAACCCAAAGTTTACCAAGCAACACCTCCTACCAAAGCAGAACAGCGTAACTACATTATTATGGGCGCGTTAGCGGTAGTGCTGGTAAGTGCTTTGATTTTCGTTGCCTTCTCGGTTTCGAGTGTAAGCTAACATTCCAGTTGCAAAATTAATTACTAAAAGTAATCATGAGAATAACCAGGTATCTTAGATGATGGCGAAGATACCTGGTTTGAGTGTTTGAGATTAACGTAAAAATCAGGTAGGATCGATCGGAAAGAGAAATTTGATTGAATCGGAGATTAGTGAATTTAATCTACATTATAAAATTTGGATATTAGTGTGTGACTTCTTCCCCTACTTCAGCAGCGCTCAACTTAGAAGAAATTTTCCCATTTCAGCTGGATAAATTCCAGTTAGATGCGATCGCATCTTTAAATGCAGGTCGTTCCGTCGTCGTTTGCGCCCCCACAGGTTCTGGGAAAACATTAATTGGCGAATATGCCATTTATCGCGCCCTCCACACCAACAGGCGAGTATTTTACACCACACCATTAAAAGCCCTTTCCAACCAAAAGTGGCGTGACTTTGGGCAACAGTTCGGTAGTCAGAATGTCGGTTTGTTGACGGGTGACACCTCAATTAACCGGGATGCACCGATTTTAGTCATGACCACCGAGATTTTCCGTAATATGCTTTACGGAACTCCCATTGGAGAAGTTGGGACATCTTTAGTGGGAGTAGAAGCGGTAGTGTTGGATGAATGTCATTACATGAACGATCGCCAACGCGGTACAGTATGGGAAGAATCGATCATTTACTGCCCAAAAGAAATTAAACTAGTAGCACTTTCCGCCACCGTCGCCAACTCCCAACAACTAACAGATTGGATAAGCGAAGTTCATGGGCCTACAGACTTAATTTACTCCGACTTTCGCCCCATTCCTTTAGAATTTTACTTTGGCAATCCCAAAGGCGTATTTCCCCTACTCAGTACAGAAAATAACAAAATAAACCCCCGTCTCAAACCTAAACCCGGACAACAAAGCAGCGGTAAACGTCCCGAAAGTCCAAGTTTACCTTTTATTTTGAATCAACTTCGACAGCGGGAAATGTTACCTGCAATTTACTTTATCTTTAGTCGTCGCGGTTGCGACCAAGCAGTAGCAGAAGTCGGCGAATTGACATTAGTTAACGAAACAGAACAAGAACTATTAAAAACTAGAATTGATGAATTTTTAGCCCGTTATCCTGAAGCAGCAAGAGTTGGGCAAGTTGAACCTTTGTATCGAGGAATTGCTGCTCATCATGCGGGAATTTTACCAACTTGGAAAGGATTTGTCGAAGAACTATTTCAAGAAGGTTTAATTAAAGTGGTATTTGCCACTGAAACTTTAGCAGCTGGAATAAATATGCCAGCAAGAACCACAGTTATTTCCACTCTTTCTAAACGGACTGACAGAGGACATCGATTACTTACTGCTTCCGAATTTCTCCAAATGGCAGGTAGGGCAGGTAGACGGGGAATGGATAAAAGAGGCTATGTTGTCACCTTACAAACACCATTTGAAGGGGCGAAAGAAGCAGCTTATTTAGCAACATCAAAAGCTGATCCTTTGGTAAGTCAATTTACCCCTAGTTACGGCATGGTTTTGAACTTGCTGCAAACTCACACTTTAGAAGAAGCAAAAGAATTAATAGAACGCAGCTTTGGACAGTATTTAGCAACATTGCACTTAGAACCGAATCGGAGAGTGGTGCAAAAGTTGCAAAAAGAAGTTGACCAATTGCAAAATCAAATGCAGCAAGTAAATCCAGATTTAATTGCTAACTATGAGAAATTACAACAAAGATTGAAGGCAGAAAAGCAATTATTAAAAACGTTACAACAACAATCGGTTGATATTTTATCTAGTGATATTGCTGCTGCTTTACCTTTTGCGGTTGCCGGAACTGTTCTCAGTCTTAAAGGTAAGCACGTTCCTGTTTCTACAGCTATCCCGGCAGTTTTAGTTAATAAAAAACCAGGCCCGGGACAAACTCCTTATTTAATTTGTTTGGGTAAAGATAACCGCTGGTATGTGGTAAGTGTTCATGATGTAGTCGGTTTTCATGCTGAATTACCCCGCTTATCTAGGGTAGATAATTTGTCAGGGCTACCACCAGAAATGCAGATAAAATTTGGTAGCGTGCGGACAGGTACAGAAGAAACTGAGGCAATTGCCCGTTCAATTCCTGTATCTCTACCACCAGAAGAAGCGCCAGAAGTTGCGGCGCAACATCAACGAGTTAAGGCGGTGGAAGCACAATTAGAAAATCATCCGATTCTCCAATGGGGAAATCCAGGGACATTAATTAAACGTTATCGACGGTTGATTACTCTGCAAACTGAAATTAATTTATTACAAGAAAAACTCGCTCAAGAATCGCAACGTCATTGGGAAGAATTTTTAGAATTAATTCTGATTTTACAAAGCTTTGGTTGCTTGGATGAATTAACTCCTACTCCGTTAGGACAAGCAGCGGCAGCGATTCGGGGAGATAATGAATTATGGCTGGGATTGGCTTTAATGTCAGGTGAATTGGATGATTTAGGCCCCCATCATTTAGCAGCAGCAGCAGCGGCTTTGGTGACAGAAACACCCCGCCCGGATTCAGAAAGTAGATATATTACTTCTGAGGAAGTTCAGGAAGCTTTGAGTAAATTACGGGGAATTAGAAGGCAACTTTTCCAAGTGCAAAGGCGGCATAATGTGGCTTTACCTGTTTGGTTGGAAGATGAATTAATTGGGTTAGTGGAACAGTGGGCTTTGGGAATAGATTGGGTGCAACTATGCGAAAATACTACTTTGGATGAAGGAGATGTGGTGCGGATGTTACGCCGAACTCTTGATTTTCTCTCGCAAATTCCTCATGTGCCGAATTTGCCGGATTCTATTAAGCGAAATGCTAGTCGGGCTTTGCAATTAATGGATAGGTTTCCGGTTAATGAAATTGTGGGTTAGTGGTGTTGTCTCTCAAATTTTTGGGGAAGTTTGCCCTAAATCTACTAGGAATTACGCATTTGGTGCTAAATATGGTGAGGTGGTGCGTTACACTGGCGTTAACGCACCCTACGGTAAGAGATGGTGGGTTACACTGGCGTTAACGCACCCTACGGTAAGAGGTGGTGCGTTACACTGGCGTTAACGCACCCTACGGAAAGTTTAAATGGTTATAAAGCCGTCTGATATGAATCTTTCATTTGTTGACTTATACGAAACTGATTTTTACGCTTGGACACAAAGACAAGTAGAGTTGTTACGTAAGCGTGACCTAAATAATCTTGATATTGAGAATTTGATTGAGGAAATAGATTCTTTGGGGAAGCAGGAAAAGCGAGAACTAGTAAATCGTTTGGGAGTTATAGTGGGACATTTGTTGAAGTGGGAATATCAACCGAATAGAAGGTCTAGAAGTTGGGTGGCGACAATTCGGGAACAGCGTTACAGAGTTCTCAAATTACTAGAAGAAAATCCTAGTTTAAAACATTATCTGCCAGAAGCGATCGCACAAGCTTATCAATCTGGGTTAGCTTTAGCTGTTAGAGAAACGGAAATGGCTTTTAAAACATTTCCATCTAGCAATTCTTATATTTGGGAACAAATAGAAAACCCTGATTTCTTACCGGGAATTCAACTCGATTCAGATCAAGATTTGCTTAATTAAGGCTGCACAACTATTCCCCCAGTAGTGGTAAATTCTGATTTAGTGTGAGGAGTTAAGTGTGAGGAAAAGTGTTGCCTTCTGGCTTTTGTCTTGCGGCTTCTGTTTTCTACCTTCTGCTGCTTTGGCGGAAGGTGTGACTTTGGGTGTGGTGCGGAGTGGGGATAATGCTACGCAATGGATCGGGATTACTAATCGGTTGAATCAGAGTGGTGTAGCTTATTGTGTGGTGGATTTGCAGAGTGTGCAGCAAGCTACTGATTTGACGGGCACGAAGGTGCTATTTTTGCCGAATGTGGAAAGTTTAACACCACAACAGGCGATCGCACTCACAGAATGGATTAAAAAAGGCGGTCGCTTAATTGTGAGTGGCCCAGCAGGTAATCTTTCTGCGCCAGAAGTGCGGCAAATGTTGCGCGGTGTTTTGGGCGCTTATTGGGCTTTTTCCCTTTCGGAACCTTCGACGCTGAAACCTAGCAAAACAGAGAATCAGCAAAAAGATTTGGAATCTTCGCTTCGGGGCACGGTTCACGGGGGAGTAGTGATTCCCACAACTCTGACTAGTCAAACTGCTGCTACTTGGTCAGTTAAAGATAGTCCTCCAGCTGTGGTAAATACTAACCAGACGACTTTTTTCGGTTGGCGATGGGGTGTGGATGCGGTGGCAAATGTCCAAACGGATTTAGCTTGGCTGAAATCAGCTTTGAGTCGCTACGGAGTTAAATCTACAACAAGTACCTCTGTCCCAACTACCGGAAATTGCGTTGCCCCTAACGCTGTGCCTGTTGCCGTCGCGCCTGTGGTGCAGAGGGACAGGGGTGCAGAGGGGCAGGGGCGCAGGGGTGCAGGGGTGCAGAGGAGCAGAAGAGAGGTGTCGGTTGCGTCTCCGGTAACTCGTCAGATTCCCAATGTGCCATTGCCTGTTCCGAGTCCCCAGTCCCCAATCCCCAATCCTCAATCCCGTAGGACAGGCATCTTGCCTGTCACTCCCAGTCCCCAGTCCCCAGTCCCCAGTCCCCAACGCCCAATGCCTGACCCTACGGAAAGGGTGGCAGCTGCGGGGATTCAGGTTGTGCCTGGAGGGGAGGCGATTTCGCCGTCGGAGGCGATCGCCATGCGTCAAGAGTTAGAGAATTTAATTGGTAGGGTGGAGAGTGCTTTACTAACTGCTAATGCTGCTAATAATTCGGTAAGAATAGCAGAGGGAAAAGTTGGAAATACTCCAACGACGGTTGCTGCTACTACTTTAACTAATAATCAATTATCAGCAGCAAATACGCTGCAACAAGCGCGAGATATTTTGCAATCTTTGCCGGAATTAATTGCTAATAGAGACTACGCTAATGCCCGGAGTCAATGGTTAAAAACCAGGGCTAATTTGTGGAATTTGTACCCGCTCGATGCCAGAGTCGAAAATTCCGAAATTCGGGCAATTTGGTTAGACCGAGGTACTATTATTCAAGCTGGTTCGGAACAGGGTTTAGCTAAGGTTTTTGACCGTTTAGCACAAGCCGGAATTAATACAGTTTTCTTTGAAGTTGTTAATGCTGGTTATCCAATTTATCCGAGTCAAGTTGCACCGGAACAAAACCCTTTAACTAAAGGTTGGGACCCATTAGCGGCGGCGGTAAAATTGGCGCATGAACGGGGGATGGAATTACACGCTTGGGTGTGGACTTTTGCGATCGGAAATCAACGCCACAATACCATTTTAAATCAACCACAAGACTATCTTGGCCCGGTATTAACTGCTAATCCAGGTTGGGCAAATTACGATCGCCAAGGTAACATAATTCCGGTAGGACAATCTAAGCCATTTTTAGATCCGGCAAATCCTGAAGCTAGACGTTATTTACTAAAGTTATTTGAGGAAATTGTTAGCCGTTACAAAGTAGATGGATTGCAATTAGATTACATTCGTTACCCATTCCAAGATCCGCGAAGGGATTTTGTTTATGGTTATGGGGGAGCAGCAAGACAGCAGTTTCAACAATTAACTGGAGTCGATCCAATTAATATTTCTCCTAATAGTCCTCTGTGGCAAAAATGGACTGATTTTCGCACTGAGCAAGTTAATTCTTTTGTGGCAGAAGTTGCCCAAATGTTGCGCCAAAAACGGTCTGATTTAATTTTATCGGTGGCGGTTTTTGGTTATCCAGAAGCGCAAAGAATTCAAATGTTGCAACAACATTGGGAAGTTTGGGCGCGGCGAGGTGATGTTGATTTAATCTTACCAATGGCTTATGCTCAAGATACGAATCGTTTTCAAGAATTGGCGCAACCTTGGTTAGTTAATGATAGCTTGGGTGGAACTTTAGTTTTACCGGGAATTTTACTTTTAAATTTACCTGAATTGAGTGCGATCGACCAAATTCAATTTGTCAGAGATTCCCCCAATGGCGGTTATGCTTTGTTTGCAATGGAGCATTTTAGTAATAGTTTACAGGGAATTTTTAACCGCACGCAAGCAACAGTAAGGCGGGATAATAAAGAACCTTCTCCTTTGCGTCAACCTTTTGCAGCTGCAGCAAATCGATTAACTATTCTTCAGCGAGAATGGAACTTTTTGTTAGGTTCAAATCAATTATTAATGACGCAATCTGAAAGGGAACAATACAACACCCAAAGCGCAGAACTTTTAAAAGTATTCAATCGTTTAGCAGAAAAACCTAATGCGAGTAATTTTGATGCGGCGAAGAAAGCTTTAACACTTTTTCGCTTTCAATTTAGTGGTTGGATGCGATTACATTCGATGAAAAATAACTATCAGGTGCAAACTTGGAATAATCGTTTAGCTAGTTTGGAAAGATTGCTGAATTATGGGGAAAAAATTGTGTTGAAAAGGTCAAATTCTGTTCAACGTTAGTTAAGGCTTTTTTAAACCGCAAAGAGCGCAAAGAACGCGAAGAGAATAGGAAGAAAATGAATAATAAAATAAGTTCTCTCTCCTTCTCTTCTTCTTTCTTTGCGTTCTTTGCGTTCTTTGCGGTTCAAAAAAAAGCCTTGCAACAAACAATTAACCTAATCTTTCTGCTAATTCTAACCATCTTTCGGTAGCAGAATCGATCGCTTCCGTCAACTGAGCCAACTTATCAGTTAACTTTTGTAATTCATTAAAATCACTGGGAGGATTATTGTAGAGAATTTTCTCAACTGCTTCTTTTTGGGCTTCCATTTCAGGAATTTTATTTTCTAGTTCTTCGTATTCCCGCTTTTCGTTAAAAGAGAGTTTACGAGGCTGATTCGATTTGGGATTTTCGGTTTTGGATTTTTGATTCTTAGATTCGGAAACTTCTTTAGGTTTTTTAGTTTCTTTTTCTTCGGTTTCTTTGGCGGCTTTATAATCTAAATAAACCGAATAATTTCCGGGATATTGACGTAAATTTCCTCCAGCTTCAAAGGCAAAAATTACGTCAACAGTGCGATCGAGAAAATAGCGATCGTGCGACACCACAATTACACAACCATTAAAATCTTCCAAATACTCTTCTAAAACCCCTAAAGTTTGCACATCTAAATCATTTGTTGGTTCATCTAAAATCAACACATTTGGCGCACTCATCAACACTTTTAATAAAAACAAGCGCCGTCTTTCCCCACCGGAAAGTTTACTAATTGGCGCATATTGTTGATTCGGTGGAAACAAAAACCTTTCCAACATTTGCGAAGCAGTAATTACGCTTCCGTCGGAAGTTTCTACGAGTTCGGCTATATTTTTCAAGTAATCAATTACCCGTTGATTTTCGTTGATGTTTACATCGTCTGAGTGTTGATCGAAATAACCAATGTGAATCGTTGAACCAATTTCTAAAGTTCCCGAATCTGGTTGCACTTTTCCGGTAATTATATCCATTAACGTGGATTTTCCAGCGCCGTTACTTCCAATAATTCCGATGCGATCTTCGGGATTGAAATTATAGGTAAAATCCTTGATTAAAATGCGATCGCCATAAGCTTTGCAAATTTCTTTTAGTTCAATTACTTTCTTGCCAATGCGTCTTCCAACAGTGGAAATTTCTACTTTTCCTTGGGCTTGTTTGAACTCTTGCGCTTGCATTTCTCGAACGCGATCGATCCGCGCTTTTTGTTTAGTACTGCGTGCTTTTGGCCCTCTTTTTAGCCATTCTAATTCCCGGCGCAAAACTCCCGCGTGTTTGCGTTGACTGCTAATAGCTGATTCTTCAGATTCCGCTTTTTTCTCTAAATAATATGCGTAGTTACCAGAATAAGTGTAAAGGTCTGCGCGATCGATCTCAATAATTCGATTAGTAACTTTATCCAAAAAATAGCGATCGTGCGTAATTAACAACAAAGCACCGCGAAACCGATTCAAATAACTCTGTAACCACTCCACCGAAAGTGCATCTAAATGGTTCGTCGGTTCATCCATTAATAACACATCAGGTTCCGATAAAAGCGCCGTTGCTAAAGCAATTCTTTTCCGATAACCGCCAGATAAATCGCCAATTTTGGCATCAAAATCTTCAATTCCCAACTTACTTAAAATCATTTTCGCATTCGTTTCCAATTCCCACGCACCCACCTCTTCCATGCGTTGCGAAACACTAGACAAACGCGACATTAATTTGTCATGATCTCCTTGTCCGTGAGCTAGTTTATCGGAAATTTCTTCATATTCCCGCACTAACGCCATTTGTTCGCCACTATCAGCAAAAACCTGCTCTAAAACCGTGTGATTTTCATCTAAATCTGGCTGTTGAGGTAGGTAGACAATTTTAGAACCCGAATTAACCCAAATGTCGCCCGCGTCAATTGGTTCTAAACCTGCGATCATTTTCAATAAAGTGGATTTTCCCGAACCGTTAGTGCCAATTAGCCCAACTTTATCACCCTCATCTAAACTAAAACTGGCATCTTTGAGAATTTCTTTAATGCCGAAGTCTTTTTTTAGCGATCGCAATGTAAAAATAGTCATAATTCCCAGCTTGTCTACCAATCATCTAGTGTAACGCTCTCTTAGTCTGATGTGTGTCTATGGATTTTTTTAACCGCTCCAGACGCAGAGGACACAGAGAGAAGAGAAGGAGAAGTTTAGAATATTATATATAAATATATAGCCAGTCTAAATGAGTCATGAAAGAAGTAAAAGGGTAATCTGGTAAAATAAGAACAGCTTGTAACCGAGAACTAGAAATGACGACCTGAAGAACATTTAGAACTGTGAAATTACTGAAACCAACAAAAATTTGCTACCAATTATTTACTGACAAATCTCCTAATCATGAATTGAACCATCAGGCATAGTAGCACCTTCCAAAAGGATGGGGCAGGATAGCCCGCCTTGGTTTTCACTTTTTCATAAACTAGGTTTGAAAAGGTTTATACTGACACTGGGTACTTCGGAACTGGGATAAATACATTGATAATACAAATCAGATTTTAGCCCTGCTTCTGCCGCTGCCAATATAAATTTATTTAATTCAATTGGATACTGATCCGAGTAGCCATGAGTAGCACTAGTCGATATATCTAAAGTATCACCAATTCTGGAAGAAACTGTTGTCGGATTGAGCGTATGTAATTCTAGAACTAAAAGCCCAAAATGCCCTATGTAAGGAAACCAACGACAGAAATGTTCTTTGAGATTGAAATACAACTGCTGTTCATTTAATAACTGTCCTTCGTAAACAAATGCTCCCGTAGTTGATACTTTATTGATGCTAGATTTGCATTTAGGTGGTATGTATGGACGGTTGTGATCGATAAACGAACGAACGTTAAGCAAATCAAGTAGATTAATACCCCAGTCATTCCAAAGCTTTTTGGCAAATCCATCTGGATCGTTAATGTCACCAAATAAGACAATATGTGGAATTTCAGCAGCTGTTAACCTGGCGTGTGCTGCTTGACGTGCTATTTCGTTATAGTCAGCGCAAACAACCCATAATGGTTGATCATTTAAGGTCTTTCCCCGCTCAGTGGAGTTTTTAATAGCTTGGTATAAGTATTCAATTAGTGCTCCATCCCCACATCCCATATCTGCAATACCAAGTGGTGGATTTGGCTGATTAAAAATTTCAATTACGATATCCCTTAGTTTACGGAAGTAAGTTTGGTGTGCTTTCCTACTACCCCAGAGATTGATATAACGATTGATATGTGTTTCCTGCCCACTAGAGCTTCTTTGCCTCAGCTTGTGCCAGTCACCATATAGCAATTTATGTAAACTTACAAAAGTTGGTAGATATGAAACAGCAACTCCGTAAACATGAGCACGTGAAACAGCATAAGCTCCTTTGAGTGTTAATTGTACTTCCTCACATTTACTTCTTTGTAGCCATTCCTGCATCTCAAGTAGTTGAAGTACTGATTGAATCCATTGTTGATTACCCGGCAATGTTCCTAAATGTACCCGATTATCATACTGATTAAATTGATCGAAAGCCCCAGCCATCGATAGCGCAACTATACAAGGCGCAATTAACATACCATTAAGATGGTGGAACACTAAGCTATATAATGACTCACTGCCGATAGTTTTTGGATTCGGCAATTCCCAGTTGCATCTAGCATCATTAACTAACTTTTCAAATTCATTAATTAATAAAGATGCTCTATAAGATGCTTCCCCAAAAACACAACTTTCAATTTCAGTTGCCATTTGCAACCAACGCATTGGTTTACCATAGATATAACTTAACTCGGTAGCAAGTTTTCCCTCTTCAGTAAGGCTATAAGTAACTTGTGCCTCTTTAGTTTGACAAATCATCCAGCCCTGACAGGCAAGTAGATGCAATGCAACGTTTAAATAACCTGGGTTAGCATCAACTTCCTGGGAAAGCTCTTCTAGGCTTAGAGGGGAACCTAAGTGAAATTTTTGTAAAACGTTGCGTTCATTTAAGGCACTTAGAGTTGTTCCTAATCCAAGACCATCTAAATGCAAAAACATTTGTTGCCGAATGAGTTTTTTCTGCTGCTTATCAAGATCGATAAGGTTATCAATCATCATTGCTTACCTAAAAAAATGCTTTTTTATAGTTTGACTGGAGATCCAGAATCAACAGTTATAGAACATATTTATAAAAGCACTATATCAATGTTTTTAAGTAATTATGATTAAGTTTTATTAAGTAAATAATATTTTTAACCACAGTCTCAGGAGAGTCATTGGTCGTTTGAAGCCTCAAATCCGCATTTTTCTGGATAAAACTAACTATAGGGATCATTATAAGGTAAACTAGTGCAGATATTACGGAACAGCAGAAATTAATCGAATTAGGGTCAAATGAGAATTCAGACGCTCAGAAAAGAGAACTTACAACAGATTTTGGAATTGCAGCAACTAGTTGTTGCTAATTTGGTAGACACCGAGTTATTTTACCAAGATACACCAGACTACATAGAAGATTTGCTTGTAACAAAAGGCGTTATTTTGGGAGCATTTGATGACAACAATCTTGTGGGATACAGGGGAATCAAATTCTGCTTGAATGCGAAGGAGAATTTGGGCAAAGAGATCGATATCGTCGAAAGTGAGCTAGATCTTGTTGCTCATTTTGATGCCCTGGTTGTTCACCCAAACTACCGAAGACAGGGAATAGCCCATCGATTAAATATAGAGGCTCTGGATCTCATCAAACAGAGGAACAAGAAGCATCTATTTGTGAAAGTATCACCGAAAAACACTGCCAGCTTAGCCATGCTTGCGAAATTGGGCATGGAAATCAAGAAAAAAATTTATCCTTACGAGAAGAACTGGGAAAGATACTTGCTATATAAAAATCTTGAAATCCCATAGAATTCTACAGTTTTTCTAATTTTTCAATTCTGGTAACTAATGAAGATAAATCTAAATCTTGACCAACCATTTTAGCTGTTCTCCAAGCGGTTATAAACATTTTCTCTAACCTGAAGAACATTTCAGAACTGTGAAATTACTGAAACAACGCAAAAATTGCTACCAATTATTTACTGACAAATCTCCTAATCATGAATTGAACCATCAGGCATAGTAGCACCTGCCAATTCTACACCCATTAAATTAGCACTACTCAATTCTGCCCTTGCCAAATTTGCCTTTCTTAAATTCGCACCATAAAAGTCAGCCCTTGCCAAATAAGCATCAATTAATTCAGCTTCAGATAAGTTAGCTTCCCGCAAATCTACCCGACTTAAATCTACTTTAATTAATCTCGCACGACTCAAATTTGCCCGACTCAATTTCGCCTTACTCATCTTGGCATCCGTCAACAAAGAATCGCGTAAGTCTGCATTTGTCAAATCCGCATCAGCTAAATTTGCCCGTTCTAATTTCATATTTCGCATATAAGCATCAGCTAAATTAGCCCCACTCAAATTAGCATCACTCAGATAAGCATTCCCCAATTTTGCCTCAGCTAAATTAGCACCACTTAAATCTGCTTCTCTTAAAGTTGCTTCGGTTAAATTAGCACCACTCAAATCTACTTTCGCTAAATTTGCGCCCGTTAAATTAGCTCCCCTTAAATCAGCTTTGTGTAAATTTGCGCCGATTAAATTCGCCGTATAAATTCTTTTTTCTTCCCGGAAATTTGCCCCTCGCAAGCAAGCACCTGTGAGATTAGCACCACTTAAATTAGTTCCCCGCAAATCTGCATCCATTAAATTAGCATCTAAAAGATTGGCTAAAGTAATATCTGCACTGCGTAAATCAGCACCTTGTAAACTAGCGCCGTGTAAATCAGCATTATGTAAATTCGCAGCAGTTAAATTTGCCTGATTTAAGTTCGCTCCATCAAGTTTAGCGCGAATCAAATTTGCTTTTCTTAAATGCGCCCGACTTAAATAAGCAAAAATTAAATTAGCGCCATTTAAATCTGCACCCGTGAGAGTTATGCCAATCAAATCTGCATTGAAAAGATTGACACCTCGCAAATTAATTCCGACAAAGTTGGTTTCACCTGCGGCATAACGTTTTAAAAGTTCTTTAGGGTTCATAATTGGTGTAATCGTGAATATAAATTTTCTCAAGTTTTAAGATGGGCGAATTTGACAAGTTTCTTCACCATCATCTTTTTCATCTTTCGCACCTGTAATGTCGCCATCAAAATTCATCACAAAGTTCTCTGGTTGATATTGATTTGATTCCCGGTTAGCATAGTACCGTTTCATTGCTTGATAAACTGCCCCGGCTGCTTGTGTATATTCATCTGTTGGTTTTAAATTTTTCCCTACTGTTTGCAGGTGATATTCCAAGTCTTTTAAAGTTTTACATCTGTCAAATAATTTGTGCATTAAATGGTCTAATTCTTTGTTTTTTAAGCTCAACCAGTCTTGGGAACTAAAGTCAAAGATATGATAAACGATCGAATACGCCAGAATCTTTGCTCGGAGTGGATTAGTATATTTCATGATTTCCACTCGCAACTCAAAAGGATCATAACTGATTGGCGGTTCATCCCAGCCCAAATTAGGCTTATATTCTACAGATTGTGGCACCGGATTGCTTTTTACAACTTGTTGCGTCGCTTCCTCTGAATCTGGATAAAGCCTCGTCATCTCTTCGGCGATCGCATCAGCTACTAAAGCATATTCCATTGGTTTATTCAAGGTTTTGACAACTTTATCTAAAGAAAAATTCAAATAATCTAAAGTAGGGTTTGCTATTTGCAATTCTTGGATTAATTCTTTTAACTTTATGCTATTTAACTTATTGGCATCATTTTCCCACTTATTTTTACAAATCGCATAAATTAGTTTTCTGATACGTAAAGAACTCTGATGTTCTTCTAAATTTTTTACGACTTCATCAAGCAAGGATAAAGCTTTCATTATTGCTACCACACTCAACTATTGAGATGAGAAAGTCTTGAGTCTATTTTATTACGATCGAACCTTCCTAGAGCTTGTAGCGATGTTGTATTCCCCCAACAAAATCTAGCAATCTCCAGTAAAGCTAGTAGATCAGAACTTATTCTAGAGTACCCCACAGAGTAACCAAACTATCTCATCTTGACAAAGATTTAACCAATGAGGTCGGGAAATTGAAGAAAAATTTATAATTTGCCATCTCGCTTCGGATATATTTAGATCCACCTTTGGGTATACTTAGCAAAACGGTAAATTGTTAACGAACAAGCTGTACGTTTAGTAATTAAAAGGTGTTGTCAGCATGAATTATTTACAGTTAGAAGAAGAAATTTCTAAGTTGACTACGGCGTTGATGACTCGCCATCGAGAGATTATTTCCGACTTGATAGTGAGTCTGAAAGCACAACTCAGTCTAGAAGAGGTAGCTGGGATAGTGTTGGTGAGTTTGGAACGTTTGTTATGGTTTGATATAGATTTATTTTTCTGGTGTCTCGAAAATTTAATTCCAAAGGAGATTAAAAACGAAATTAAAAGAATAATCGCAGTAACTAACTATAAACAGTTGATTGCTAAGGGTTTAATTCCCGGACAAGATTTTAGTATGGATGGAGACGGCAAACTGTTACAAAATCCCTGTCGCCGTACTCATTAAGCTGTCCAGTATCTAAATTTACTAATTTGCTCAGGAGAGGAGAGCATGACAGTGTTTTTCTCCTCTTGTCAAATTATGCCCAAATAAATATGGCAGATCTAAATTCATCTTAGCTGATTGCGGTTAGCGATCGCACTCAGACTTTGGGCCCAAATTTGTTTTGCTTATGGGAGTTATTACGAATACTAAGCAAACTCAGCCAATAGATAGAGTATAAATCACTATAAATCAGTAGATAAAAAGACCACAATTGAGGGAATATTAGAAATAGCATAATGTTCAGGAGGCCAATTATGGCACCATACATTTCCTTCTCTTCCGCACTGCAAACATTTGCACTGACTTATCTAGTTTCCGTTGTACTGGTACTGGCCCTCTCTTATATCGGTTGGGTAATAATTGAAATTATGGAAGAATCCCACGAAATTTAATCATTTAAACTTGCTCCTCACTGGGAAAGGCTCCCAGGCAGAAATTAGAAGGCAGAAGGTAGGAAAACTTGTAAAGAAGTTGAGTTTTGAGCCTTTGTTAACCGGATACTTATTTCCGCCATGTTGGGTTAGGAAAATTTAACTTTAATAAGAAACAACTTCTCGATAATTTTTTTGTGGTTCTCCCAACAATACGAAAGAACAATGAAGTTGTTGCACTATTTCGGTAGTAATATTGCTCATTGCCAATCCTCCAGCAGTGCGTTGCCGTTCCGATCGTAAAACTACTAAATCCGAAAGTTGAGACGCAATCAGTACTGCTTTCACTATATCATCATTAGCAACGACTTTAATATCAGTATTAATGTCAGGCATCCATTTTTCAGCTAACAAATTCATCTGAGAAGTTGTCCAAGCAATTTTAGTATCAGAAGTGCGGCGATCGCAAACATTTAACAAAGTTATCTGTGCCTGATTCGCATCAGCTAAAATTTTGGCAAATCTGATCAACCTAACAGCTTGATTAGTAAAATTTTCCATTGGCACCAAAATGCGCCCAATCTTACTAGGTGAATCCAGCAAACGGGTAATCGCCACCGGACAATGAGATGCCCACAAAACCCCATCAATCACATTACCAAATAATCTTGCCCGAAAACTAGCGCGATTACTCCAACCCATGACAATTAAATTAGCATTGTTTTCCCGACTAGCACGACTAATTCCTTGAGGAACAGCATCATCAATTCGTAATATTGGTTCCGCTTCCACGCCTAATTCTCGACTCATTTCCATTGCTCGGTTAAGTAATATTTGATTACGTTTAAGAGCTTGATCCAACTCAGAAGCATCCATTTGAGCGTGAGCTTGAGGAATAGCTAATGGCAAAATTCTTCCTCCTTCATGCTTTGCCAAGATTGCCGCTATTTCAATCAAAAACCTTTCCGTTTGCGGATTTCTTACTGGCACTACAATAGTAAAACGAGAGCTAAGTTTATTATCTATTGTTATTTCTGATTCTATTTCTGATTTGGGTTTCACAGGCTCGACTAGAGTCTCTTGTACACGCAAACCAGTCGCAACTTTACTAGTAATTAGTGGCCCTAAAGTAGCGGTTACTAACATTAAAACTAAAACACTATTCAATACACCTTCACTCAGTATTCCGGCTCGATAACCTACTAATGTGGCTGCTAAAGTTGCCGCTACTTGAGGCATGGATAACGACCACATAGTTAACATTTCTTGCTTGTTGTAGCGATAGATTAATGAAGCAAAGAAAGCAGCTAAAAACTTACTTGTAATTAATCCGAAAACAATTGCTAATGTTAACCAAATTGATGACAGACTTTTCAGAAAGCCAGGAATATCAATTAGTAATCCCATATCTACGAAGAAAACAGGAATAAATAGGACACTACCAACAAATATTACCTTTTCTTTGACAGGGCCTTCTCCGATCGCATCATTCACCGCCAAACCTGCCAAAAAAGCCCCAACAATTTTTTCTACCCCAATTAATTCTGCCCCCAAAGCAGCAAGAAAAACTGCTAACAACACAAATAAAAATTGATTTCCTTGATCGTCACCTGTACGCCGGAAAAATTGCCTTCCTGCCCAATCAAAACCAAATAGGACGATCGCAGAATAAGCAATTAACATTCCCAACAAAGTGAATAAACTAGTTAAAGAAAATTCACCTTTATGAATAGCAATACAAACCGCTAATACTAACAAAGCACCAATATCAGTAAAAATTGTCGCCCCAATTGTCACTGTAACCGCTTCATTTCCCACTACCCCAAGACGACTCACAATTGGATAAGCCAAAAGTGTATGAGAAGCAAACAAAGAACCAATTAAAATTGAAGCATTCCAATCAAAACCAAAAACCCGCCCCACAGTTGTTCCGAAAATTAACGGCACAATAAAAGTAAAAGTGCCAAAACCTGCGGAACGATATTTAGTTTTGCGAAACTGTTCCATATCAACTTCTAAACCCGCAACAAACATCAGGTAAACTAACCCAATGTCTGAGAGTAATTCCATTGTTGGTTGTTTAGTATCCAATATTTTTAAAGCATTTGGGCCAAGGATAACACCTGCTGCTAGTAAACCAACTAATCCCGGCAATCGTAATCTTTCAAATAAGGGAGGTACAGTGAGAATTACCGCTAGCAGAATCGCAAACGGCACAATTGGCTGCTGAACTACGTGCAAAAGTGATTCCATAATATGGCAGAGTAGATAAAGGGGCTGCGTCAACTAATAAACAAAATTAATATTGCTCTGGTTCTTAGTTTAGATTTGTTGAGTTTAGGATTATGGGTAACGGTTAAAAACTTATACCAGATTAATTTAACCTGATAAAAAATACTGAGTCTACTAGTCTACAGATAGATTTAATATTTACGTCTTTCCGGTAAAAAAAATTTAACTAATAGATTTTTATCTCAATTTTAATTGTTGTTATAGTTACAATTTTCCTAATTAAACAGAGACAGATAATTTACTACAAATGGATTTGACTTAAAATAACTCTTAAGCGATCGTAATCATCCCTAAGTAAAGTACTTAAATAACGACCAGCTTTTACCAACCAAGTGCGATCGCCCTTTCTTAACTGATAAATTTGTCGAATCGCCGCCGCACAAAGAGCATCCACAGGCGCTTGTGGCACTTGTAAAAGCATTCGCAAAAAATCTAACTCTTCACTAAATACGATGATTTCTTCAGGTTCGCAGAAATAAACAGCTTGGTGAATTTGGGGAGGACGAGGTGGGATATGTTGATAAAAAGTTTGTTGTTTTCCCGGAGTTTTATAACCCACAATAGCGGCGCTAAACTCAGTTTTTAGCATCGCAAAAATTTGCGGTTGTTCTTCCCGTAACTCCGCCAAAGACATTCCCAAAGCACGGGCACGATGTACAGAATCAATAGGTAAAGTAGTGGCATGGTAGACTACAGCATAAATCAAATTATCTGATTCTTCATCGAGCGATCGCACCCAACTACCAAAAGGAGGCATTGCCGGAAAACTCAAAGTTTCTGGTTCCAAACATTGAGCCAAAAACTCCGAAGTTGAGGTTACGATCACCTCAGCAAAATGATTTGGGTGGCGAGTCCCACCAGAAAATTGTGGTAAAGGAAGACGCATAATTTTAGCTAATTGGTAATTGGTAATTGCTACTTAGTAATAGGCAATTTCATTATTTATTAAATCAAATTACTCTTTATAATATTAAGGCCGGTAGTAGATAGTAGATAATAGTAATTCCACTACCCACTACCAATTACTTACTTGCCCTTTTTCTTACCAGCAGTTGTATCTACCAACTCCAATTCTGAAAGGCGGAAAGTGATTAACTTATCCCAATTACCACCCTCGAACAACACAGCTGCCTTACCATCAGTAACTCGTTGCACTAATCCTTGAAAACCATAATAAGTATCATTGACATTCTTAACACGCACAGCCGATCCGGGCAAAAACATGATCCTCTCCTCAGTGATTGCTTCATTATTAGCTTATTATCAATCCTTGACACTCCTGGGCCTAAAGGCACGAGGATTCTTCAATCATAGACTCAGCTTGCTCTGACAGGATTGCTCCAATCAAAGTAGAGGCCAAATCTCCTGAAGCGTTCGGATCTTTGATCCAAGTTCCGGTATGCCCTACCGTACTCAAGGCTGCTTTTAGAATCATCAGTGCCGCATTCCAATCCCTATCCAATATGAACCCACATTTAC
>NZ_JBHFNQ010000004.1:0-11065 GCF_041929345.1 Floridaenema aerugineum BLCC-F46 | reverse complement strand
AATCTTATTTAATCGTAGGGTGTGTTAGGCACGGGCGATAAATTCAGCATTCCAATCCATCAATAAATTCCCGTGCCTAACGCACCGTTCCCTGGTTTGTAACATTTATGAACATTTTTCCCCATTAACCCGAAAGAGCCGCTTGGCTGGGAGAAAGCAGATAGATTAACTTGTTTGGTATTTTTGTCAAGTTATTTAAGAAATCGGATTCAAATGGTTTGTCTCCGTATAAGTAACTCAACCGATCGACCCGCGAACGCATTGCTTCAAATAAAGCCTGGTAACGACGAATAAAAACCCGATCGCCTGAAACAAGCATTTTTTGAATTTTCATAGTTTGCTTCCTCATTTGAGACTGGATTTTTCTAGTACAAGTTTAGAATTTTGGCTTTCTGAAAAGCACCTTCTATCACCGTGACTAGCTAATCATTATTTCCTCAAATTAGCTACCCTATTAACTTAAAAAAATCAACAATTAACGATTTCTTCGTAGAGTTTTGCAAGGCATTCTCCTTTAGCTTCCCATGAAAATTCTTCCCTGACTAACCTCTGTCCCGCCTGTCCCATCCCTACTCTAAGTTCGGAATCTTTAGCCAAACGAGTTATTACTTCAGCGAAGTCATGTACTACTTGATCCGGATTATTTGCCGTAACTTTAAATCCAGTTTCCTTTGTTACCTGAACAGATGGCCCTCCTAAATCTAAACAAACCACTGGACGACTTGCCGCCATTGCTTCTAAACAAACCCATCCGCCAGAGTCGTGCAAACTGGGATGGAGCAGAACATGACACTCACCAAGCTTTTGTAAGGTTTCATCTCGTGAGAGTCTACCCCAAAATTTAACTTGATTAGTAACGCCCAGTTGCTCAGCAAGGCTTTCTAGGGATTTTCGCTCAGGACCCTCCCCTAAAATCCAATATTCAGCATTTGGCAGGTTCGCTTTAGCAAAAGCACGTAATCCCAGGTGAAGTCCCTTCCAATGCAAAAGTCTCGCCATACTGATAAACCTAAAAGTAGAAATATCAGGTATGGGGCATTGGGATAAGCGGGAGATTTCTTCCGGGGATAAACCTGATTCAGAAAATACTTGGATGTTTTTCGCACCCATTTGGCGCAGCCGAACAGCTGTGTCCTCAGTAGTTGCCCGGACTAAGACACTTTTCTCTGCTGTCAGGCGTGCAAATGGATCGCTCTCCCCAATCCGATGAGCTAGACTCCTTACTATTTCGTAAACTCTGCCACGCAGACTAAAATCTTGCCAAAATGCTTTCGGTGCAGATTCTCCCCCACCAACAGGCCCCCAAATAAACGGGATTGGTAAAAATGAGAGAAAGCTGGGCGAAGAGTACCTAACGTAGGTTATGTGATGTACAACGTCAAAGCCTACTTCACTATGCAGTTGGCGGGCTCTGAAGTAGGCGGAAATTTGCCATAGATAATAATGGAGATGTACGCCTTGCAATCCTTGCTTCCACAATCCAGATAAAGGTAGGTCACAATAAACAAATTGGAGTCCTGGAATGGGATTGTTTGCTAGTTCGGCTTCGATGAAGGGACGATTGTCCTCTCTAGTCAGTACCCAGATTTTATGATGTTTAACTAGCGATCGCACCGTGTTCCAGCCAACTCCCGGCTCAGAACCCATACCTGGTCTACAAGCATAAGCGGAAATTAGGATTTTGAGACTCTTCATTGGCTAACCTTCAACCATATTCTATGCGACTAAAGACAATGGCTAAAATTGCCATCTATAACTTTGCTAATGCCCCTCTAAGACTGTTGTTGTAACTTTGGCAAGGAATTCTGCTGCGGCTTTTGGCGTATATTGAGTCATTAGTTGTTGTGATTTCTTACCCATTGAACTAACCAACTCTGGATCGCTAATCATACGACTCATTAATTGGGCTAGTTTTTCTGGATCGTAAGGATCGAAAATGTAGCCATTTTCTCCATCAGCAACTATCTCAAATGCTCCCGCGCACTTGGAACACAGAATTGCTTTTCCGATCACCATAGCTTCGGATATCACCACACCCCAAGTATCTTCTAGGGTGGGAAGAACAAAGACATCGGCAGCACTAAAAAAAGTACCCAGTTGCCCATAATCTACTCTTCCTAACCACTTGACTCGCTCAGTCAAGTTAGCACTGCGACAAAAGCCTTCTAATTCTTCCCGTTGCGCTCCATCACCTACTACCAGCAATGTGTAATTGTGCATCTTCTGCTTTTCCAAGATGGCACAGGCTTCTAATAAAAAATTAAGCCCTTTCCTGGATTCAATACTGCCAACAAATAGGAAAATCGGGTGCTGTAACTGGGAGACTCTGGAATCGCTGCTTCCAGAGTACTCTAATAAAGCTTTTGGATCGGGTACTTCATAAGGTTTGGCAAAAACGCGATCGACTTTAGCTTTGAGTACCTCTATTAAATATGCTTTCCCAGCTTGGCTATTCGTAATACAAGCATCTGCTGCTTTCACCATCGCTCGTCTCACAGCTAACCGAGGCGCTGAATTACGATAATCTACACCAGGAGAACTTCCTTCATAAGCAATTACCACCTTCCATCTTCCCACTGGCTTAAACAATAGCGCCAAGACCGTCCAGACACCAAATGAGTTGGAAATGATTACATCAGGCTTAAACTTGAACAGTCGGTTAACAATGTTCAAAGGTAAATAAGTGAAGTTAGATCCGTAACTCGTTGATGAACGAAGAATTGGTATAACCTTATGATCGCCCATTACTTCAACTTTGAAGGAATCTTCCAGCCCGGGAGCATAACCTTTCCACCAACCCGCAAATACAGTTGTTTCTGGAAATATGCGTGTATACTCACTGAGAGTAGGATGCCAATAAAAGAAAGCTGAGTTTAGCAGCCAAGCAATCCGAGACTTGTTCATAGTGATAAATTAATGCAGCCATAGTAGAGCTACGAAGAGAGTTCCAGGATAAAGGAACCTTTTTTAGGCATCACTTCCTGTACTTGCACTGTAGCTATCCCTTCTCATATCATAATCAGGGCCTTTGCCTCTTACATAATTTGCGATCGCTCTGACGTAGTGCATCACATTAGATTGGTAAGCTTGTAATTCGCTGCCAAACATGACAACATTTGGGTTAACTGTTTTTCGGACTGTTTGGACTTCCGTTTTTGAATATAGCGGTTTCATATCACTTGGATAATAGTGTGCGGTTAATGATTTCCGGCTGAAACGTGGGTCGCGATTATTGTAGGCTCCATGAATGGTGTATGGGTGCCAGAAAAGCACATCACCTTTGTTTAGTGGAAAACTTTTATATTCGTATCCACCCTCATTAATCAAGTCTCTTATCTGTTTAACAAAGGAGTCGTGATCGGAAAAATTTGAGCCACTATTCCGTTCAATCACTTTGGCTTTGTGACTACCAGGAAGGACAAAAAAGCACCCCGCATCTTTATGGATATCTTCTAAGGCATACCATGTAGCAACCATATTGCCTGCTGGATCGGAGTCTAAATAGTAGTGGTCTTGATGTTCAATTGTCCCGGTTGATTTGTCGAAAAACATATTTTGCATCATTACATGGCTAGACCTGCCTGATAGTATACTCAGTACATTTGTCACACTTTCATCTACCAGACATTCCTCTGCACTACGGGAAAAATTATGCCAAAGTTTTAAATTGGCAGGATTTAACATCGAATTTTCGATAAAGCCTTCTGGCGTTAGCTTTGGTTGGATGGGAAGATGTGTATCTTGACTAAAAAATACAAACAATTTGGAATGTTTAATCTTCTCGTATACCTCAATAAAATTTTCAATTTTTGATTGAGTTAGCAAATTTTCAACTACTACATAACCGTATTCATTGAAATATTCCTTAATCGCAGCTTTTTCACCAGCAGAAAACTTTTTAAGTTCCATCACTAACCTCCACTAGTTATTTACTTGGAAAATATTTAGTATTGTGGTAAATGTCATACCCCATATTATCATACAGTAAATTACAGAGATTCTGTAGCTATTAATAGATAATTTACCTGATCTTCACAAAACCAGATTTGATTATCAATTTCTTTAAAATGTATCAATGTAAATGGTGTTGGATTACTGACTTTTTGTTTCTTTTACTGTAAACATAACATTATAGAGTAGAACCCTGTTGCAACTGCTATGTTTATAGCTCTGGTGACAGAAGTTGTTATTGGTGCCTAAAACAAGAGTTTTGTATTGTAAACCTAAATCGTCAAACTTTGTCTTAATGAACACACCCAAAGTTTCCATACTGACCCATGATATCAGCGGTGGGACGTTTACAAACCTCTGCACAGATTTGGTACGAGGCTTTTTAGAACTAGGGGTAGACTCCGAATTGGTGATTTTGTATGCCAGTGATGGGGAGTTAGCCCGTTATCCAGAGATTCCCATTGTCCCGCTAAATGTCAAGCGAACAGCGTCCTCTCTGCCAGCAACAGTGCGTTACCTGCGGGAGCATCAACCAGATGTCTTGCTACCGATGCCCTGGTATTTTAATGTGGTGGCGGTTTTGGCGAGATTCTTATCTGGCGTGAAGACAAAAGTGATATTGGGAGAACATAACATTATCAGTTTGGAAGCTGGGATTGAACATCGAGATAAGCCACATTTGCGGTTTTTGCCAGTGGTGATGCGCTATGCTTACCCGCACGGAGATGGGTTAATCGGTGTTTCCAAGGATACAATTACCGACCTAGTGGAAACGCTGAAAATTGGGGCGGATATTCCGATGCGGGTGGTTCTCAACCCGATTAATTTCGCTCGCATCAAGCAGCGTTCTCAAGAAGCGATCGAGCATCCTTGGTTCCAAAATAGTGATATCCCTGTAATTGTCACAGCCGCCCGTCTTGCCAAGCAAAAACAAATAGATGGTTTACTGCGGGCATTCGCTGAGGTAGTAAAAGTCAAGCCAGCAAGATTGTTGATTCTGGGGGAAGGGCCTTTGCGAGGTGAACTAGAATCTTTGTGTCGAGAACTCGGTATAGCAGATTCAGTTTGGCTCCCTGGTTACGATACCAATCCTTACCGCTATATGGCAGCTGGTGATGTGTTTGTTTTAGCATCAGCTTGGGAAGGTTGTCCGGTAGCCCTTCAGGAAGCAATGGCTTGTGGGGCGGCAGTTGTCGTCACTGATGCCCCAGGCGGCATGAAGGATATTGTAGAGTATGGCAAATCGGGTGTGTTGGTGAAAGCGGGCGATCCAGAGGCTCTGGCGCAGGGAATTTTACAACTGCTGACTCAACCAGAGTTAAAGCAACATTATCGGGAAATGGCAAAAGCGCGATCGCAAGATTTTCATTACTTAAACGCCAGTCAGCAATATCTCGACTTTTGCCAATCTGTTTTAGCATCCTCTTCCAAAAATTAGGAGATAGGTTAACAATGAAAGTTTTGTTATCAGCTTACGCTTGTGAACCTGGGCGAGGGACAGAACTGGGAGTTGGTTGGAACACTGCCTGGGAAATCGCCAAATATGATGAAGTTTGGGTGTTGACTCGTCCTGATGATGGTCGAGAAGCGATCGAAGCAACGCTAGCACGTACCCCAAATCCTAATTTGCACTTCGTATACTTTACGCTGCCAATTTTAGGTGGAATGTGGCGATTCGGATCGATCGCCTTCTTAATCCACTATTATCTCTGGCAAGTTCAGGCATACTTTGTGGCTCGCGATCTACATCAAAAAATTGGCTTTGATGTTGCCCATCATGTCACCTTTGTCCGGCACTCCACCCCTAGTTTTTTGGTATTTTTGCCGATCCCTTTCATTTGGGGACCTGTGGGCGGTGGAGAATCAGCCCCCGCACCCTTCTGGCGCGACTTCAGCTTCAAAAACAAGGTTTATGAGGTGTTGCGAAGCTTTGCTCGTTGGGTTGGTGAGCGAGATCCTTTTGCTCGACTAACAGCCCAACGGAGTCGGGTTGTCCGAGTCACGACAGAAGACACAGCTGTTCGAGTTCGCGCAATGGGCGCAACTAACGTAGAAGTTTTTCCCGAAGCTAGTTTGACTCAGGAGGAAATCGATCGACTGATTCAATGTGGCACGACGAATCTGAAGGCAACGCGCTTCATTAGTATGGGAAGACTCTTGCACTGGAAGGGTTTTCACTTAGGGTTAAGGGCATTTGCCGCCGCTAAACTTCCTGATGCTGAGTATTGGGTCTTAGGAGATGGCCCAGAGCGTCAACGATTGGAAAACCTGGTTAAGGAGTTGGGCATTGAGCAACAGGTAAAATTTTGGAATCGGCTACCAAGAGATCAAGCTTTGGAGAAGCTAGGAAGTTCTACAGCGTTGGTGCATCCGAGTTTGCACGATTCTGGCGGGTGGGTGTGTTTAGAAGCAATGGCTGCGGGACGACCTGTAATTTGTTTAGATTTGGGAGGGCCTTCCCTACAAGTTACCTCCGAGACAGGGTTCAAAGTTGCAGCCCCCGATCCAGAGGAAGCAGTTCAAGGATTGGCAGCGGCGATGATTACTTTGGCAAAAGATCCAGATTTACAAGTTCGGATGGGGTTGGCAGGAGTGCAGCGAATTAAGGATGTCTATAATTGGGAGACAAGGGGAGTCCTGATAAGTCGCCTCTACAAGGATTTGGTGGAAAACAAAACACCAGCAACTTAAAGTTAATACCCAAAAAAATAGGGTGGTTTTCCGCCACCCTTGCGATTAAAAACTAGCAATAAGGCCCGATCAATTCCTGTTCTGCTTCTAACATTTTGACGAGGTGGCGATCGCCACTTCTTCTTGCTACTTGTAATCTATGTTCCAAGCGACGGCAAATATTCCGGTAGTGAGTTTCTTCCAGTTGATCTGCTTGCGGTTGAGTAGAATTCGATCTAACTTTCGGCTGAACTCTATCTGCTGCTGGTGCTGCATAGCAAGCTTCTGCTGTAGCGCGAGGATTTGCACAGTAGTTAACACCTCTATATTTTAAGTGAGGTGTCGCGTGCGGCACCGGAATATGTCTGGGATAGCGATAATTCCAAGCTTGACCCCGGTACATACCACCAATTTCACCTTCAGTCATTTCGAGGCTTGGTAAGTCTTTTTCATATTTAACACCGCGATAGCTGAATTCCATAAATTGGGCCTCCATTTAAATAGTTATGTCAATCGGGGTTATAAAAAATCGCGATCCTTCGGGATCGCTTGCTTATATACCATAACGCTTTCTTCAGCGTTTTTGTTGTGATCTTCACCACAAAAAAGAAGTTTTTTTGGGAATTTCTGTATTATAAGTTACTATTTTTCGGTTTTTCAGCCCAAAGTTAGATTTCCCTGACATAGTTTATCTATATTTAGATAAGTCTTGTTGAATGGGGATTTGGATGAGGAACTCAGTTCCCTTACCGGGAGTGGAAAAACACTCTATTGTGCCACCATGTTTCTTGGTGACGATTTGATAACTGATGGACATTCCCAGATCCCCCCTAGCCCCCCAAAACACAAGGGGGGAATTTTCTCAAGCCCCCTTGTGTTTTGGGGGTTGGGGGATCGCCTGTGCGTAAGTCCTAATAATTTAATCAAGCTCTTCAACTCTCCCCACCTCCCTACCTCCCCAATACTGCTCGGGTTTTGGATTTTTGCCTTTGTAGGGGCGAAGCATTCGGACATAAAATCTAGGGTTTGAGCAAATAAATTGTCGCCCGAATGCTTCGCCCCTACGCTTAAGTACCTCCCTACCTCCCCACCTCTTAACTAAGCTGGATGGAAATAAAAAGCTGCACCCAAAACTGTGTAAGTTGCCAAAAGTAACGCACCTTCCAACCAGTTAGAACGTCCATCTAAACTAATTAAATTGGCAACTGTCACTGCGACTGCGACTGCTACAACTTCAAAAGGATTAAAGTTGAGATCCATTGGTTGATGAATTACTAATCCTACTAAAACTAAAATTGGCGCTACCAACAATGCAACTAATAAACTAGAACCCATTGCCACTGAAACTGAGAGATCCATATTATTTTTGATCGCTACACCAACTGCGGTAACATATTCGGCAGCACCACCAACTAAAGGTAAGAGAATCACACCTGTAAACAAAGGAGTTAAACCTAAACCTGCGGTTGCTTCTTCCACTGCGCCGACAAAAATTTCCGATTCAAAAGCTACTCCAATTGTTGCTATTACTAACACGCCTAACCATAACCACAAATTTGGTTTGTGGGTAGTTTCTTCAGCTTCGGAAGTTTTACTAGTTTCGGAGTCTAATTCTACTAGTCCGACATCATAAAGGTAGCTGTGAGTTTTGAGAGAAAACACCAAAGTTAAAGCATAAACTAATATTAATACGGCGGCGGCTGTAACGGAAAGGTTGAGAATTGCAGATTCTTTCACGCCGTTGGATGTGTAAATTACCATTGTTGGTAGAAGAATTGCAATTACGGCTAAAGTCATTGTCGAACCATTTACCCTAGCGATTACTGGTTGAAATTCTTGTTCTTTGTAACGAAATCCTCCTAATAACATGGAAAGTCCCATTACTAGGAGTAAGTTACTCACAATTGTTCCGGTAATGCTAGCTTTAACAATATCAACTAAACCGGATTTTAGGGCGACTATGGCTATAATTAATTCTGTGGCATTGCCAAATACGGCATTTAACAAAGCACCAATAGAAGGGCCAGAAATTACAGCTACTTCTTCTGTTGCCGTGCTTAACCAAATTGCCAAGGGTACAATGCCTAAAGCGGAAGTGATAAAAATTACTAAAGAATTCCATTCAAAATATTTAGCCGCTAGGGAAATTGGGATGAAAATCAACAAAGCGTAGGAAAGAATTTTTCTGAGTGACATGGGAACTGCTGCGATCGCTAAAATAAATTTACCTTTGTCAGCATATCACCCCATATTAATTAAGTCAGCTAGATGTAATTATTTATATTGGTAAAAATCTGCAAATAATCAGGATATTTTTTGGTCAAACTAGATTATAAACTGTCTTGACTAAAATTTATTTGCTCAACTTTAGTATTTAATCGCACTTGTGAAAATAGTCGATAATTTTCCCCGGAAATTATTGATTCACTATTTCCTTGTTCGTCTAACTTGACTAAATTGTATTCTACATCTTCTGTGTAAATAGTAAAGGCAATGTTGAAAATTTCCACGAAGTTAATTACCCACTGGCATTCCTGTTCTGGCAATTCTTTATAATGTCGAATCAAATCAGCGATGCAAGTATCTAAATGATTCCGAGAATGGGGACAAATTAAGACGATTTTTAATAAGAGAATTATTAAGGTAATTGTTTTCTTTTGAGATAATAACAAAACAAATAATTCTGAGGGATATTCTTGATCTGTAATTGTTAAATCGTCAATTAAAGATTGACAAGTTTTGATTAAGAATAGGCGATTAATTTTTTGTTCTTCATATTCCGGGTGTAGAAATTGTAACTTTTCAGTTAACTTATTGCTAATAGTGGTATTTACCGGAGTTTCGGCAAAGCAAAAAGTCAAATATTTATGTAAGCTTAATTTAAATTGTTTGTAGTTTAGTTTATGAGTTTGTCTGAGGAAAATTCTGGCTAATTCATTGTATTTTAATTCACCTTGTCTAGCAACCAAATTTTTAATTACATCTACTAGTTTTTCTCCTAAACCAGTGGGATTTGAAGAAGGATTTTCTTTGGCTACAGGGGAGATAGAACGAGCCGTGTACATAGCTAAATCTAGTTTAAATTTGTCTCGCAATTGTTTAGCTAATGTTTTAGCAGCTTGTCGTTGTTCTACTGGGTTATTGGATTCTATATATTGGGGAACTAGGAGATAGGAGGTATAGCGATCGCTCCAATGTTGCGCCTTATCTGAATCATACCGAAATGCAAAAACCTTTAAATCTTCAAAATCTTTGCTATTTACAAAGTTATTCATCCAGTTACTAATTCTGTAAAGTTTTAAAGGTACAGCATGATGACTGATTCTTTTAGGAAATATGTCTACTAAATGACGAATAGCTTGATGCTGTCTAGTGGAATCCCAGTTATTGATTAAAATATAACAGCAACGTTTCAAGGTATTGATAAACTCGGTTTCATTATTAGCTAGAACTATTCTATAAAGAGCTTGTAAAGGTTCTGAATTTAACTTATACACAGGCTCAATAAACATTTTTCTAAACTCTTGTAAAACCACTTCTGGAGAACTTCTCCTCACTAATTTGAAAAGAAAATTATAGATAGTTTGCTGATCTTCTTGAAGACTGCGGCGTGCTTGCCTATTTAACTCTGGAGATGAAATTAGCGTTACCGACTCATCTTTTACAGAATTGCCCCTAAATTGAGTGTTTTGATGCTTAATTGTCCTCATCTTACTAATGCACCTTCTAAATATTTGGTAATTCACGAATATTCAGTCAATAAAGTTAGCATTTCAATCTCAGCCATATCCAATATATCTACCATGCTCCTACTTATGCAAACTATCTGGAGTAGTGATTACTGTGATTTGTATGACTGCGGATTTGCCATATTATTCCCCACAATCTTAGCTTTATCTAATCAGTCGTCAAGGGGAGATTGACAAAGGGGGGGTAAAAAGTAAAAAAATATACTTAGCATTTCAGAGTAAATGAGTAAATATTGTTGAGTATCAGAGCAAAAAAATGAGATTGTCTAAAGAAGATGTTTTAATTATTACTTAGAAAATCTCGTTATAGTTAAATGCGATCGCTAACTACCATATTTCACACTGCAACCATATAGTAGTATGTAAGGCGCGTCAGAGATGGCAATTTTAGGCGAGGAAGAATAATTTTGAGATTCTGATGCACCATAGGGAATATAACTACAAAAAATCCCAAATTAAATAGCTCTGGATTGGGTGAAACAACTCAGGGCGATATGCAACAGAGCAGGCTACGCCAACGCATTTCGCTAGTTTTTAATTCAGTACTGCATAGGTGAGTATTGTAAAACTTCACTTAATTTGTAGTCATTTATAAGCTAAAATAGTTAACAATTATTTTACTTTAACCCTCAAGAATCAATGACCTGAGTTATCAGGGTGAAATGTCCCGGGACTCTAAGCAACCACTAGTACCA
>NZ_JBHFNQ010000039.1:0-3284 GCF_041929345.1 Floridaenema aerugineum BLCC-F46 | reverse complement strand
TGCCATTACCAAGTCAATCAAATCTCGTTCTTGTTCAGGCTGAAGTCGAACATTAGAATCAACGCGCACTCCCAAACCGTTAGCACTAAATTTGAGAACTGTTTGCCCATCTCGATCGCTAAGAGTGTAGTTCTTACCATCTCTTTGAATGACATAATTAGCAATATAAATAGTTGAAGTATCAGGGGCTAGTTTTTGGTTGTAAAAACTGCGAATAGCATTTGCATAAGTGTGGTATTCTTCTCGGCGTTTAAAATTCTCCCAGATGTGAGTAACTGTTTGTTTAGCTTGTTGCCACCAGGAAAATTGAGTAGGTTGTTCAACTCGTGCTGTGATTAACTGCTGCATTTGGCTAACTGAATTCTGCAAGGAATTAATCTGCTGATTTTGTTGCTGGATTGTTTCTAATAAACTTTGCATTTGAGTGCTATAGTTAGCAGCCATTTGAACGGAGGTTGTTTGAGGAAGCGCGGCAAGCGATCGCTGAACTTTTTCATAACCAGAAATAGTCCGCAATTTTTCACTAGCTTGTTCAATTTCAGGTTCTATATCTGGTTGAGATTTAGATTGCTTCTGCATCGCTGACCGCACGAAATTATGAATAGACCCATCAGTTATGCCAGAAAGTTCTTCTACTTGATGGATGAGTTTGAGCAATCTGGTTTCTTTCTGTTCCTCTGGAGTTAACGAGTTAAAAATTAGTTGTTTTTCCTGATAAGGAACCCTGGTATAAGCTTGGTTAATTATTTGGTAATTTCCCTTCTTAATGCCCTCTCTTACTGCTGATACTAATTCAGCTTTAGGAGAATAAACTCTATGGGATGCCTCTACTGTTTCTACTGGGATTTGGTCTACTGAATTTTGTAAATCATCCTCACGCTCGCTTTTTGACCACAGTTTTTCAGATTCTTGAATAGGTAACGAACTATCAGTACCAAGTTCAATTGGAGAGTAATAATCTTCCTCTTCTGGAGGTTCAGGTAAAGGTTGATTTTCCAACCATACGGATTCTGAATTTGGTTCTGCAATTGTTTGGGGAAATTCTTCAGGAAGTTTTTCCTGAGATTTTGTCTTGATAATTTCATTAATAATTACCTTTCCTTGGCGATCGGATTTCAAGATAATCCTGCCATCCAACTCAATTCGTTTGTTAGCTGCTTCTGGTATTAACCCACCAACAGGGGTATCTCTTAGTTTTTCAAGCTGCCCTAATAACTCTGGATTGATTACTTGTCCTACCAACCCAGTTACCTCATCAAAAAATTGATTAGTTTCTCTTTCCATTCCATAAACCTTACGGTCATTATCGTAAATTTGTAAACCTTTAGTTGATGGTGTTAATTCTTCAGATTCACTTCTCAATAACTCTTCTAAAAAGTGCCGCCATTGTTCGAGTAAGTTAACTGCGTCTCCTTGAGAACCTGTAAAAAAATCTGGCATTTTACCCTCCTTCGATTACGTTGAGTAAACTACTTGCTTTGGCCATTAAAATCAGCCTATCTATCACAATCTCATCGCCTAAATAAAAGAAAGCAAGCTGCCCATCTAGATACCAAGCTATAAAATTTGTTAAATCTGTTTCAGTTCTATAACACTGGTAAGGTTCACCAAAAACGCTGCCAGCTAGTAATCCTAAATCATCGAAAATCTCCACTATTTTAGGTTGGTAATCCAAAGGCAGCGGAGGTAAAGTTAATGCCTGTTCAATTTCTCTTTTCCAAAAAGGAGTTAAAGTCTCCAATGTTTGCGCTAATTGCATATATTTTCTGCTTAAAATATGTCTGCTAAGTCATTCGCTTCGGGATTAATATTGCTTTCTTCTTTGTCTGGAAGCGGAAAAAGCTGCTCCGCTAAAGTGCGACGAACGTTAAATTGTTCTCGCCGTTCTTCTTCGCTAATTGTCAAAGCTCTTCGCTGCAATTTTTGCTGAATAAAGTTCCATTTATCCTCAGACCATTGCATTTCATTAACATCATCTTTGGGAACTTTAACAGATTGAAACAGAGGAACGTAAGCTTCATCGCCACGAGTGTAAGCCGGGTTAATAATAACCGCTTTTCCGGTTTTCATTTTGGCAAATTGAGCAGGTTCTAATAAATGCCGTTTCTGAATATTTTCATTGATACTCCTCGAACCTCCACCCTTACCAGCACTACGACTTTTAGACTTAAATTGAATTTCCATTTCCCCTAAATAATCAGCAAAAAGTTTAGATGATTCCGGGTCTTGGGGGTTAAAAATAAATTTAGTTGCTGTACCACCAACGATCGCTCTAGCTAACTCTCTCCCATAAGCTTTTTCAAGCTGACTAACATTTTGATAACCCAAAATTCCACAAAAGCCGTCCTCTCTATTTTCATTGAGCCAATTAACTAAAGCAGGTAAATAAAGAGTAGGTAACTCATCTAATGCTACTATTAATGGGTCTTGGCGCGGCGTAGTACGTGAAACATTTCGGTTGACAACCATGTGAAGAATTGCGGCTAATAGTGGGCCGACAATATCCCGATTGTTGCGGTCTAATCCGAAAATTACTAACTGTTTTCCATCAATATCTAAAGGTAAGGTAGTTTGACCGCAGAAAGCCCCGACAAAATCTTTCTTCAAAAATCTTTGAAAGATTCGTTGCGCTGTACCAACAATGCCAGAAACAGTTTTTTCCGAATCTTTAACGCTGATTAATTGAGAAAGCGGGCGAGAAGTCCAAACTTTTAGTTTAGTTTTAGAAGCTTCTTCTAATCTCAAAGCTAAACTAGGCAAACTTAAAATAGCTTGTGCCATCATTAAATCACAGTATTCATCTGTACCCGTCAAAGTTTTAATAGCTTTAGTTACTAATAAAATGCCTTCGATTAACGCATCTCCCGCATCCTCAAAAAACTTATCGCTAGAAGCAGTTCCGCCACTTTTATCAAAATTTTTGTTTAAAACCATTGATAACTGACCTGCGGCGATCGCATCCTCCTCATCTTTAATCAAATCAAGAGGATTGCAAATTTCACTTTCGGGAAAACCAGGTGCAAAAACTCTCACGGTATAACCCCGCTTCATCGCATAAGCTACAGCCCGTTTAGTTTGTGCCGGATATTTAAAATCGTAGAGGCAGACGGGGAAACCTTGATCGAGTGCCGAACGAATCAAAGGGCTGACGGGGTGACAACAATCGGTAAACCCCTTACTGCGTGCGGGGTTTACCGATTGTTGTCAAAAAAAAAGAGGTCTGCTATTCTCAAGAAGACCTAATTAACGAAAATAATGAATTTATTACCATTATTTTACACCGA
>NZ_JBHFNQ010000038.1:0-21658 GCF_041929345.1 Floridaenema aerugineum BLCC-F46 | reverse complement strand
TTGGACTTTAGTCCTAGTTCGTTGTTGGACTTTAGTCCTAGTTCGTTGTTGGACTTTAGTCCTAGTTCGTTGTTGGACTTTAGTCCTAGTTCGTTGTTGGACTTTAGTCCTAGTTCGTTGTTGGACTTTAGTCCTACTCTTAGGTAAGTAGAACACTAAAGTGCTCACAACAGACCGGATTTTCCCATTTGCAGGTAAATTAGTAAAGAATAGGTCTGCAAGGAGTTGTGATGCTGCAAGCAGGGGATTTGTTACAGGGTAGATACCTACTGCAAGAATGTTTAGCGCAGAATGCGGGAAGACAAACTTGGATTGCTATAGATCAAAGTGCGTCGCCAGAGGAAAAAGTAATTGTAAAATTCTTGGCTTTTAGCCCGGAAATGCAGTGGGAGGATTTTAAACTTTTTGAACGGGAAGCGCAAGTCTTAAAAAATCTTTCTCATCCCCGTATTCCCAAATATCGGGATTATTTTTCTATAGATAAACAGGCTGGTTCTGGTTTATACTGGTTTGCTTTGGTGCAAGATTATATTCCGGGAAAGTCGCTGCAAAATTTGTTGGATTCTGGGAGGCATTTTACCGAAAAGGAAGTGCGATCGCTAGCTGTTCAACTCTTAAAAATTCTCTGTTATTTGCACGAACTCACCCCGCCTGTGTTGCATCGCGATATTAAACCGAGTAATCTAATTTTCGGGGAAGATCGCAAAATCTATTTAGTAGATTTTGGTGCGGTTCAAGAACAAGGTGCGATGGAAGGAGTGACTTTTACTGTTGTGGGTACGGCGGGTTATGCGCCTTTAGAACAATTTTGGGGACGTGCGGTTCCAGCTTCCGATCTTTACTCGTTCGGTGCAACTTTAATTCATATTTTAACAGGTGTTATGCCTGCTGATTTACCGCAAAAGAATTTAAAGATTCAATTTCGCGATCGCATTAGTATTAATTCTAACTTTGTTTACTGGATTGAAGCACTCACCGCACCAGATTTAAGTCAACGTTATCAAACTGCACAAGCAGCTTTAACTGATTTAAAAGCTAATCGTTATCTCAACGCACCGCTACAGAAAATTTCGCTATTTCCTGAGAGTAAAATTCAACTTTGGCAATCTCCTACTCAGTTAAAAGTGGAAATTCCGGGACGAGGATTTGGGATTTTTCTCGATGCGATCGCCTTAGTTCTAAAATTAATTTTAGCCGGATCATCCTTCTTCAGCCTTTTAGTTGTCTTTCTGTTATTAGGGAGTTCGTTAGCTGTAATTTTAAGTGCTATTATCATCAATTATTTAAACTTTTCCTTAGCCTTTGTACTAGTGACTATGCTATTTTTTACATTTATGATTATGGAAAAATTTAGCTCATCTTTGAGCAAAGAATTATTTAAATTATTATCTCACTTTCGGTTTCGTAAAGTAAGAGTATCAGATTACTGCATCTTTGGCGATCGCAAAAACTTTGTATTAGAACAGAAGTTATGGGGGTGGACTTATTGGCGACATCACATAGAAACTGCTCAAGTTAAGCAAGTAAAACTGATAAAATATCAAGGAATAACTCTGGAAACTAAATTTTTAAAATACGGTTTTGGTCAAGACTTGAATGAAACTGAACGTCAGTGGTTAAGTCAACAAATGCAAGACTGGATTGAGCAAATCTAAACAGAGGAAAAGCTAATGCTAGATACTCAAAAAATTTTAAGCGATCGCTATCTATTAAAACAGCAATTAGGCAAAAATGCCGGACGACAAACCTGGTTAGCAGAAGACATTTTATCCGAATCAAAAAAGTTAGTAATTGTCAAATTATTAGCTGTTAGTCCCCAAATAGATTGGCAAGAAATAAAACTTTTTGAAAGAGAAGCTCAAGTCCTAGCTAATCTAAATCACCCGAAAATTCCCCAATATCTTGACTATTTTTCTATTGATGAACAAACAAGTACCGGGTTACTTTGGTTTGGCTTAGTGCAGAATTATATTCCGGGGACTTCCTTACAAGAAATGCTCAACCAAAGAAGAATTTTTTATCCCCCAGAAGTGCGTTCTTTTGCGATCCAAATATTAGAAATTTTAATTTACTTACATGAATTAAGTCCGCCAGTATTGCACCGAGATATTAAACCTAGTAACTTACTTTTAGGAAAAGACCGCAAAATTTATTTAGTAGATTTTGGTGCAGTTCAAGACAAAGCAAAAGCCGAAGGAGTTACCTTTACTGTAGTTGGTACAAATGGTTATGTTCCCCCGGAACAATTATGGGGAAAAGCAGTTCCCGCCTCAGATTTGTATGCGCTGGGAGCAACTTTAATTCATTTATTAACAGGTATTCCTCCAACCGATTTAACCCAACAAATGAGAATTGAATTTGCTGATAAAATCCTCTTAAGTCCCGGCTTTAACAGTTGGTTAGAAAAACTCACTGCCTCAGCAGCAGAAAAGCGATTTAATTCTGCTAGAGAAGCATTAAAAACTTTACAAGAACCTGTTTTAGTCAGGAGAGATTTTTCAAGAGATAACTATATTAATATTAATCAACCAGTCAATTATGGTCGGTTAGTATTATTATCTTTGAGCGGTTTTGCTTTAAGCTTTTTCGTGGTGTTTGGCATAGTTTATAGTTTTGTCAATAGTATAGATACACCAGGACAACCACAAGATAGAATTGAGTAATTGCCAAAGGGAATGGGAAATATGCTGCAAGTAGAACAAGTTTTGCAAGGACGTTACCAGCTAAAAGAAAAGTTAGGTCAAAATGCTGGAAGACAAACCTGGTTAGCAGAAGACTTAAAAAATAAGCCTTCCGAAAAAGTGATTGTGAAACTCCTAGCTTTTGGCGGCGATATTCAATGGGATGATTTAAAATTGTTTGAACGAGAAGCACAAATTCTCAAACATTTAAAACATCCCCAAATTCCCCAATATCGAGATTATTTTTCAGTTGACGATCGCGTTTTATGGTTTGGGTTAGTGCAACAATACATCCCAGGTGCATCTTTGAAAGAATTACTGAAAATAGGTAAAAGATTCACCGAAAAAGAAGTCCGCCAAATTGCTGAATCATTATTAAATATTTTAAGTTATTTACATGAATTGAATCCCCCAGTTTTCCACCGAGATATTAAACCCAGCAATATAATTTTAGGTAAAAATAAACAAATATATTTAGTGGATTTCGGTGCAGTTCAAGACAAAGCCACTGTTGAAGGAGCAACTTTTACTGTTGTAGGAACTTACGGTTATGCACCGCTAGAACAATTTGGCGGAAGAACAGTTCCCGCTTCCGATTTATATGCACTGGGAGCAACTTTAATTCATTTATTAACTGGAATTTCTCCCGCAGATTTACCGCAAAGAGATTTAAGGATTCATTTTAGCGATCGCACTAATGCTCACACCAAATTTATCCAATGGATTGAAAAACTCACAGAACCATCTTTAGAAAAACGTTTTACTAAAGCCGAAGAAGCTTTGAAATCATTAAAAAATAATCGTGTATATAGTCTCCCAGTAAAAAAACTTATTCAACCTCAACAAAATAGAATTAAAGTTAATCGATCGCAATATGGTTTATTTATTAAATTACCTAGCAAAAAACTATCTTTTGGAGAAATAATCGGCAGTGTAATCATCCTATTATTGTTATCTCACTTGGGGTTGTTCAGTATTTTTGGCGTAATTCAAGCAATGCTGATTTCTTCAGCTTTAAGCTTCACTTTATATAGTTTATTATTATTGCTGTGGGTCTTATTAGGTTATCGCTTTTTAATCGAAAAATTTGGCTATCAAACAATTACTTTTAAAGCGCAAAGCTTCCTAATCGAAAAATGGCTCTTGAATTATTGTGCTACTCAGAAAAAAGGTTATATTTCCGACATTCAAGATGTTTTTCAAAGCGTACAAATTACTCATAATTCTTCTTTTAGTGCCGAGGGAAAAGAAGAAGAAATGGTGACTATTCAAACTATAGATAAAAGGTATTCTTTTGCTTTGGGGTTGAGTGCGATCGAATGTCTTTGGTTAGCACAAGAAATTAAAGACTGGCTAAATTCCCGGTAGATAGACGAACTGAATTAAGGATTGATACCAAATCCGCGTTAGCTACCCGTAGGTGTATTTTATTGGTCTTTTCTTCCCCTTCTTCGCGTCTAATTCGCTATCGCGAATCGCTGCGAAGATCGCGTTTCAAAAAAAAGCGGGTAATCTACCCGGATTTCAATACTGCTCGGTTAAGAGTAGGGGCGAAGCATTCGGGCGACAATTTATGACTCAAAACCCTAGATTTTATGTCCGAATGCTTCGCCCCTATTGACCCGGATTTGGTATGATTTAGGATTTAAATGACTTTTTCAACAAATAAACTAAACTCGCTTCTCTTAAGGCTTTTTTCTGAGCAATCTTTTCTTTTCTGTTACCATTCCATCACTAAGGTGTAAGAGAAGAAAGTTAGGGTTTAAACTACCTACGTAAAATTACTCATATTTCTTGCAAGTTATTATTTGTAAAGCTTTCAGCAGGAAATTTTAAGACAACTTCACAAAACCAAAGTGGTTTATGAGGTTTTTGTCTCGACAAAATATAGGGAAATTTCAGTGTAAGCCACAATTGATAAGTTTTTTTTATCAGTTACATTTAATTGTGTTAGTAAAGCTAATTTATTCATCAACTAGGAGATTTGAGAATTTGATGAACGTCTAAAACTAGGTGTGAACGCATTACTACTGTTTAGATAAATTAGACAATAACGCGATCGCGCTTACCAGGATTTGATTAATCTCATACAGTTTAATCTCAAGTTTCGTTCACTATTCCACACTAAGTAAGTGAAAAATGGGTTTGTGAACGCATAACTTTGCATTTTATTTACCAGACAAATCCCACACAGTAAGGAAGGAAAAACCTATGCCAAATCCATCTGATTTCGGAATAAACCTTAATTCCATTAACTATCAAGCAGCAGGCAATAAAATTGTTGCTGGAAACAACGATTCGACTTTTTGGTGTACTGAATTTGCTTATGGTCGTGCCATTGAAAAAGGGTTATTTAAAAATAATCAAGGCTTCGGCGCAAAATGGTTTGGTAATGCGGGTCAGTGGGATGATAATTTAGGATGGACTAAGCAAGTAAAAGCTAACAGTTTTGTTGTTTGGGACCCCTTGCAAGCGGGAGCAGGTTCCGTCGGTCATGTAGGTTTTGTTGAAAAAGTTAACTCAGACGGTTCATTTGTTATTTCGGAAGCAAACTGGGCAGGACAATATTACAACTCCCGCACAATTTCTCTTGGTACGGCTGCTTTTAATGCTGCGAAATTTGTAACAATCCCATCATCAACAGGAGGTACTCCTCCTAGTACTCCCACAGCAGGCAATGACAACCTTACAGGAGGTGCGGGTAACGACAATATTAACGCTTTAGGTGGAAATGACACGGTAACTGGAGCAGGCGGAAGTGATACCCTAAGAGGCGACAGTGGCAATGACCTTCTTTATGGCAATGACGGCAATGATTTATTATATGGTGGGACTGGAAATGATACTGTGATTGGCGGCGCTGGTAACGATGTTTTAGATGGTTTTTACTATAGTGGCTTGAGTGGAAATGGGGAAGTTGACAATTTACGCGGTGACGCTGGTGCAGATACTTTCGTCATTGGTGATTATTACGGAAAAGGCTACTTAGGTAATAGTTGGGCTGTCATTCAAGACTTTTCCAAATCGCAGGCTGATAAGATCAAAGTTCAAGGAAGTCTCAGTCAATATCAGTTAAGATCTGGTAGTCTGTATGGCTATTCCAGTAACGATACAGCTATTGTTTTGAGTAGTAATACTAGTGAAGTTGTGGCTGTGGCTTTGGGTGTTTCGACATCTAATGGCAGTATTCAACTCTCAACAAGAGATTTCATAACCACATAAACCTTTCAGTTTTAGTAATTAAAAGCTTACTCTCCCAAAATGCGATCGCTCTTTTTATTTGTAAAGTGCGATCGCATTCTTACCTAAATTCATTTGATTGTACGGCTAGCACAGGAACCGCCGCATTTATTAATGTTACCAAAGGGCCATTTTGTTCTTGTCCATTCACAGCTAAATCACTATGACATAAGTAAAGTCTCTCCCCTGTACGACTGAGCAAATCTTTTAAAATTCGTCGTAATCTTGCCTCACCTTCTCTATTTTCATCTTCCGTCGTCCAAGGTTGACCAAAACGATTTTGTAAGAATAATTGTGCGCCAAATAAGTTTGCTGCACCTCCACTTAACCACAGTGGCGAACCTGCATCTAACCAAAATTGCCACTTATGAAATCTCCGACTAGAACGGTATTGGAAAATATTAGCTAAAGTAACCGCTTGCTTGGTAATTCCAAATAGTCTAATTGGGTAAGGATTAGCTGTAATTGTCCCACCTCTGAGCAATTGAATAAACCGACCAATGGTAGTATTAGGTAAAGCATTACTAGTTTCAATTTTTCGCATTCTGGCATCAACTTCCCAGTATTGTTGAGCGGTTTCAATTAATTCTCGCAATGCTGATAATTGGTCATAAGGAAGATAGCTACCATGCCAAAGAAAGCGTTGAATTGCTCTGTCTAAAACGTAAACTGGATTAGGAATAAGATGCTGTTCTTGTTGCGATCGCTGTTCTGACAACCACTGCACAATTTCTAAGTAAGCTTGAGTCGCACGATATCCCAATCTATCCCAACGCGCAAAGGTTTTTACAGGTAATAATTCCGGCAATTCAATATCTGGTTTATAACAATAATCAGCTAGTAAACCTGCACGCACTGGATCGATCGAATATTCAATTTTTGTTTGAGAATTAGGTTCTCCGCTAAATACTTGTCTCGCACTTAAAACAATTAACATTTCTGCGATCGCATTTTTATCTACCAACCTGCCTAAACCCGGATAAACTAAGGCTAATAAAGTTAGTAAAGCGCGGATAATTGGCGAACTAGCTAAAGCACGTTGATCGTTTAAAGACTCAACATCAACGCCTTTACTAGAAAGAATTTCGATTAAAGTATAACGTGCGATCGCATCTAAACCAGGTGCAATTACAGCTATTTCTTGCGGTTTAACTTTTCCCGAATTAACTGCATCAATAATTACTTCCGCTGTTTGGCGTAACAATTGCGATCGCGAAGTTGTTTGAATAGACTTGATTTCTTCTGGCAAACTAAACATTAACATCGGATCGCTAACAGCTTCTACTAATGTCATTCCCCAATTATCTGCCAAAGATTCTACAGGTCGATTGGTTAACCTTTCCACTCGACAACGAGAAGCTAAATTTGCTATATAATCGGGGTCAGCACCTAAACCTAACCTGACTCTTCCTTCAGGATTAAAAGTAAACGCGCCAATAGCACCATTACTTAATAAAAACTCAAACAAATCGCCTGCGATCGCTGGATAATCATCCACATCATCCGCTAAAACTAACCGATAGCGTCGCTTTAAATGCTGCTGATAAGTTTGATTAGGTAATAAATATCGCCAATATAACTCTGCAATAATTCCGTAAGTTAATAAACCTTTTTGCCAACACCAGTCTCGCCAACGCAGGAACATTTCCAAAGGAATTGTTACTCTATTAGTTGCGGGAGAATCATCATTTTCTTGTTCATTGGGAAAACCTTGTTCTAAAATTTTAGGTAGGTCTTCGATTGGTGTACCGCTTAAACCTGCTAATAGCAACAAGTCCAAAGCACGCCGCACCAAACGATATTCATTCACCCCCATTTTTACCGCAATTCCCTGGTCTAATTCCGGTCGCCATAGTTGAGTAGCAAATTCTTGTTCCGCCTCTGGACGTAGACGCAAGGGAAATTGTGCAGGCAAATTCAACTGTTGAATTAATAAAGGCCAAAATAGAGTTACTTCATTTTCAAAAAAAGCTAAAGGTGTGGTAGTTTGTACAGCTAGATTAGGTTTAGCAGCGGCGATGCGATCGGTCAATTCAATGCGATTATCTCCATTAGCCGCAAATACTAAAACCGCTGGGACACCTTGCTTGGCAATTAAACGACGTTTCCTTAAAGAAACTCTTTCACCTGCCAAAGAATCTCCTGCACCAACGTTTGCTAAATCAAAGCCTAACTCTAACCAATGGCAAAACTGCTCTATCAAACGTGCGGTTTTTCCACTACGACTGGAACCCAAAATCCAAAGAGATTCAGAAAACACCGTTTCTCCTCCGTTCAATCTGTTATCATACCACATACATTGAAAGACTCATTCTATAAAAATACCTCCCTCATACAACTAAAAGACAAAATTCACAACCCTCTGTGTCATGATTAACAGCATTTTTACTTCAATTCAAGGGTTAGTACGATCGGTTAGAGATTGGTACTTTGACACCCCAGAAAGAGCCTTAGAACAAGCATACAATGCCGCTTTACAAATTAAAGCCATTGAAGATGAATATTTTGAAGGCAAGAAAATTTCTGTCAATCAAACTGATTATAGCGATAGTGTCAAAGCATATTTTCAGTCAGAATTAAGACAAAATTTAACTATTGCTGCTAATCGCCTGCGAGAATTTAAAGCTAGTAGTTCCTTTCTCAATTTAATTACCAGTCAAAAAATTGTCAAATCTCAAGTAAACTCGGCTGATAGTAATGGTAATTACAAAAGAATAGCCAACTCCGAGCAGGTTACAATAACATTAGAAAAACTGAAATTTATCGACCAAGTAATAGCCAAGTACAGAGTACCATCCAGAATTAACGCTCAAAACCCATCTACTTCCTTAATAGTCGTTCCCCAAAATAATAACAAACTGGAACGTACTGAAGCTATGGCTGCTGATGGGTTAAACAATGAAAAGCAGCTGTTTGGTGTGCCTCAAGATGAGCCTAATAGATTTGAAACCGTTGTTGATAAAACCGGAGTATTACCCAGATCCATTTTTTCAACTTTAAATAAAATTCAAAGAGAATTAGACCCCGAATCCGAACAGGAAGTTATCAGAAAATACCGAAGTTCTAAAGCGAAAACGGCAATATCTCTCAGGTTTATTTTAAGTTTAATTATTGTCCCTTTGTTAACTTTCCAATTGTTTAAATTGGCGGTTGCAGGTCCGATCGTTGACAACTTAATTGAGAGAAACAAAATTAGTATATTCATCAATGAGGACTTGGAAAGAGAAGCCCTTGAAGAGTTAAAAAAGTTTGAAGAACGCCTACGGTTTGATTATTTAATTTCGGGAACCCCCAAACTTGAGCCAGAAAAAATCGAAGAAAAGCTGCAAGAAAGAGCAAATGAAATAGCCGAAGAATCCCGACGCGCCAGTGCTAACGCAGTGAAAAATGTGTTTTCTGACTTAGCAGCATTAGGTATGTTTGTCGTCATAATTATGTTTAGTCGTCGGGAAATTGCAATTTTGAAATCTTTTATGGATGAAGTTGTCTATGGACTTAGCGATAGTGCCAAAGCTTTCATTATTATTCTATTAACTGACATCTTCGTTGGTTTTCATTCCCCTCATGGTTGGGAAGTGTTGTTAGAAAATGTCGCTCGCCATTTAGGATTACCAGAAAATCGTGATTTTATCTTTTTGTTTATTGCTACTTTCCCTGTGATTTTAGATACCGTATTTAAGTATTGGATCTTCAGATACTTAAACCGCATATCTCCTTCCGCCGTAGCAACTTATAGAAATATGAATGAATAGTTTAGGGGACTAGGGTAGGGGCAATTCATGAATTGCCCCTACCCTAGTCCCCAGTCCCCAGTCCCCAGTCCCCAGTCCCCTAAACTAAAATTAAATAATGCTTGGAAAACAATATGAACATTACCACTAAACCTAACCCCGTACTCTTAGTTCACGGTATTAACGATACTGCCACAGTTTTCTGTAAAATGTCTCCCCAATTAGCGAGAAAAGGTTGGTTAGTCCATGACATAGACTTAACTCCCAATAATTGCTCACGACCTTTAGACTACTTAGCTAAACAAATTGCTAATTACGTAGAAAAAACTTTTCCTCCCGAACAACCCATCGATATTGTCGGGTTTAGTATGGGAGGAATTGTCAGCCGTTACTATATTCAAAGGTTAGGCGGAATCGATCGCGTCGGGCGTTTTATCACCATCTCCTCACCCCATCATGGCACCGTTTTAGCATATCTTCTCGATCGCCCCGGCAGCATTCAAATGCGACCAGATAGCCCATTTTTAGCTGACTTAAATCGTGATTTTGCCATGTTGGATCGCATTAATTTTACTTCCATTTGGACACCTTTTGACTTAATGATTGTGCCCCCTACTAGTTCTCAACTGTTAGTCGGTCGAGATGTGCAAGTACCAGTTGCCCTTCATGCCTGGATGATCACCGATCCTAAAGCAATTGCCGCAGTAGTAGAAGCCCTTTCAGAAGACATCAGACAGCATCACCCACTTGGGCAAACTCCGCCTCCCCAAAAATTGCCGAGTATTGACAGTAATATTTAAATTCCAAAAAGTTGTAAAACGGATCTTCTAAAAAGAAAGTACGATGTTCAGTAGGCATACCCACAAATCTCTGTTTCGGTTGTTGATGAAAACGCAGCTGCTTTTGTTGTGCTCTGGCTAACAAACTTTCCCAATCTGCTTCTTGGGTGAAAATTAAACCAAAATGTCTGGGATAAATCCCTTTTTGCGGCGTAAGCAATTCTTTGGTAACATGAGCAACGATTTGATGTCCGTAAAGATTGAGAATTAAAGAATCAGCCGCTTCTCGACCTACTTCGCACCCTAAACCATCAACATAAAACTCTTTAGTTTGGGCGATGTTAGCAACCGGAAAGGCAAGATGAAATAATACTTGATTCATAATTTACTGTTCACAAGAGGCTCGTATTCCATGTTTACTTCTATTTATTCGCTCAATCCTTGGTTAATTGCAGTGGGATTAAACACACTTTTATTATCGATCGCTTGGCTAATCCCCAAAAAACTACTTACTCCCGCTGGTTTATTTCACGCTTGGTTTCTAGGTGTACTGATTTGGGGAACTCTCGGCTGGCAAGGTTACCTAGTCGTTATGTTTTACTTCCTCGCAGGATCGGCTGTCACCCGCATCGGTATGGCCCAAAAAGAAGCCGAAGGCATAGCCGAAAAGCGTTCTGGTGCCAGAGGGCCAGAAAATGTTTGGGGTTCAGCGGCTACCGCTGCCCTTTGTGCTTTAGGCGTAGCTGCCATTGGTGCCAATCTCCTCCCCCCCAGTTTACAACCTTTACTTTTACTCGGTTATGTCGCCAGTTTTAGCACCAAACTTTCCGATACCTGCGCCAGTGAAGTCGGCAAAGCTTATGGCAAACGCACTTTTTTGATTACTACTTTACAACCTGTCGCTAGGGGAACTGAAGGTGCAGTTAGTTTAGAGGGAACTTTAGCCGGAGTTGTCGGTTCAGTTGCGATCGCCCTCCTAGCTTGGGGCATCGGTGTAATAAATTTAGTAGGTGTCGGTTTATGCCTCATCGCCGCCTTTGTCGCCACTAACTTAGAAAGCGTCATTGGTGCCACTCTCCAAACAAAAGTTAGCTGGTTAACTAACGAAGTAGTTAATGCTATCAATACTTTTGTGGGCGCGATCGTCGCCATCCTGTTAGCTTTAATCCTGACGCACTGACCACTATTCCAGGCTTTTAGTAAATCTTGGTAACTTTCTGGAATACTACGATCGGTGTTTGTAGAGATAGGTGTGCTAAAGCAAAAGCAAAAGCACACCTTGGTTAGGTGAATCTATGGAGAACCGATCGCATACTGACTTTGTTAAAAAATTCTGTATTCCTTGTAACTAAATCGCCAAAAAGTCTTCTATGATATATAGTTAGGTTGGGATACTTAAGTGTACAAAACATAGTTTGAGCTATCGCATCTTCCATTTATCAGCTACATGAAAAATGGCAGGCTTTTATTACATAGCCATTGCCAAATGCTTTGTGTTTTTTCTCACAAATATAGTGCTTACCCTTCATTTTAGGAGGAAAAAATCATGGCTGTCAATCTTTTTGACGCTAATACTTACGCTTCTCTGAATCCTGATTTAGCAGCCGCAGGTTTAACTACCCCGCAACAACTAGAAAACCACTTCCGCACAACAGGTATTAACGAAGGACGATTAGTCTCACCTTTTGTTAATCTCAGATATTATGCTAGATCCAATACCGATTTAGGACGGGCAGGGTTAACAACTAACACGCAGTTATTGAGCCATTTGGAAAACTTTGGTGCTAATGAAGGAAGGCGTTCTTCAGTGGCATTCAGCCCTAATTTTTACAGATCGGTGAATACTGACTTGGTTGCTGTTGGTTTCAATAACGAGCAATTGTATCAACACTTTACTGAATATGGGTTGAGTGAAGGGCGAGTTTCCTCAGAATTTTTCAGTGCACCTTTCTATTTAGCAACTTATAGTGATTTGAGAGCAGCTTTTGGAAATAATTATCAAGCCGCATTGCTACACTTCTTGGATAATGGGATTCGGGAAGGACGGGTAGGTGCTCCAGCCGTTTCTCCTTACACAGATCCGAGTAACGTTTCTACTACTGCTTACGATTTAGGAACTTTAATTGCGAAAGCAACTTTTCGTGATTTCGTGGGAACTAGCGATCGCGATGACTATTACGGCTTCCGTGTAGTCGATCCAATTAATCTTAACTTGAATCTTTCTGGATTGAGTGATAATGCTACTTTAAAACTCTTTGCAGATACTAATGATAACGGTCGAGTTGATTCAGGTGAAGAAATAGCTAGTGTTACTGGTAATGCTTCCACTCCCGCAGTCATTAACAAGACCTTGGGTGCTGGTTATTATCATATTGATGTGTTAACTGAAAGCCCTGCAAGTAACACCCTCTACACTTTGGCAATGTCGCCTTCTACCATTCCCTCTACCAACGCCACAGATCCCGGAAGTACTCAAGCTAGTGCTTTCAGTCTAGGTATTCTCAGCGGTAGTCGCACGGTAAGTGATTTTGTCGGCAGTACCGATCGCCTCGACTTCTACAGCTTCGTCTTAAATGGTAACAGGAATATCAACCTTTCTCTCAACGGTACAACCGATCCAGCGTATGCTATCCTTTACCGAGATACTAACAACAATGGTCAGTTTGATAGTACAGAAACTTTGGGTGTTGTGAGTTCCTCTAACAATAGCCTGGGTACTTTGACACAAAACTTGGACGCAGGTTCTTACTTTGTCCAAGTATTTACCAACACCACTACAGCTAACACCAGCTATAACATGACTGTAGCTGTATAACCCATTTTCCCTCAATCGTAGTTGTCTAAAAAATCTGGGGAAGGAATTAGAGATTTTAATCTCTGTTCCTTCCCCGCTTATCACCTACTCATGCCAAAAATCTGTGAGGCTGTGAGAGTTAAGTTGGGAAACAACCGAGACTCAATTCGATCGTCCCCTCGAAAAATCTTACCAGGCAGATATTCACCATTCTCCAATTGATAAATCGTAATTGTTGGCTGTTTCGGCGAACCAATAAAACGAATTCCACCTAAAGCCGCGTAGTCCACAATTATGTATTCTGAAACTCCTAAATCTTCGTATTCAGCAAGTTTGGTAAGATAGTCATCTTTCCAATTTGTACTAACTACCTCAATGACTCCAGGCGGTGGAATGTAACCAGCTGCAGAGCTAGAATTACCTTTCATGCGCTGCCATTCTTCTTTGGCAAAAATTACAATATCTGCTTTACGGCTTTTTTCTTTTTCGTCTGGGTTAGTTTTCAGTCTAACCTGTTTAGACTGTCTAGAAACATAAGGAAGATTCGCCTCCAAGCAGTGAACTTCCAGGTAAGCACAAAGTCGCTCTATCAAATCCTCATGATTTGCATTTGGTTCAGATAATGGCACAGGAACCCCATCAACTAACTCAAATTCTCTGCCCGATCCGTCATCCCAAGCGAGAAATTCCTCAAAGCTTAATGGCTTTGTAACTATTGCATACATGGCGATCGCCTCATTTTTTAAGCAGCACTTCCAACTATGCTAAACTTTGCTTAAACTCCTAAATAGCGGCGCAAAAACATTTCCAAACTTTCTAACTTGAAGTTAAAAGTTGACTCCAAGTTGGCAATTTCATCACTGGTACAAAAGAATTCATTTCCCAGTAATACGCGCAGAGTTCCTAAAGAGTCTTTGGCAAAAGGATTAAATACACCGATCGCACTTCGCACCCCATCAAACATAAACAAAGGCACATTAACCACAAATGGTTCTTGGTCAAAAATCTTGCCAAAAAGTTGCGGAATTTCACCTCGTTCTATAATTTGCGGCCCGCCAACCGGAAAGATTTGGTTTTTTGCTGCTGGTACATTCACAGATTCCACAGCCATCCGAGCTAAATCATCAGTACTAACAATTGAAGAACGATTTTTCGGGTCTCCTACTAACAAATAAATCCCCGTATCCCGGAATCTTTCTGCTAATTCTAAAACATTAGAAGCAAATCCAGAAGGACGCAAAATAGTGTAATTTAATCCACTAGATTGTAAGTATTTTTCCACTTCTCGTTTAGCTTTAAAAGTCGGCGCATCTTCGTATCCTCGATCGGCACCAAGCACAGAGATAAAAACAAAATGTTCGACTCCAGATGCTTTTGCTTGGTCAATTAATTCGATATTAGCGCGGTAATCAACTGCTGAAGGATTGCCCTCTCCACCATGAGCGCTGATAATATATTTAACTCCAAAGCAAGCTTTGTGAATATCTTTGTCTTGTTGTAAATCACCGATAAATATTTCGCTACCTCGGTATTCTAATTCCCCGTAACGTGAAGTAAGGCGGACAAATGAACGTACTGGCATTATGCGATCGCATAATAAGCGCACTATCCGGCGACCTAAATCTCCAGTGGCTCCTGTTACTAGAAACATAATGGTACTTCCTTTTGGCGATAAATTGAGCGATCGTCTATGTTTTAACCAACATATCATTATCTTAAAATAGCAAATGGAAATGGATAAATTAGAGATAATTTTTCCAGATGAATCAGAAATTGACTAAGGCACAAATTGAGCGACAGTTGTGATTATTTGAAGTGTCGCAACGGGTTTGGCAATATAAGCTCGCTCGCCGCCGACGAGCGCTTGTTCTCGATCTACACTTTGTGGCAATTCGATCGCAAAGTGCCTGAAACAATTGGGTTTGTGTTGGCGAAAACGTCATCCGAGTTCTGCTGCTAAAACTTAATGTTCCGAAGAGTTTGCCTTGGGCGATAAACGGTAGGCTAGAATATGCAGCAATCCTGCTTTTGTTACGGCGAGCCTGTGAACCAAGAATCCTCGTACCTTGATAGTCGAGGAGTGTCAATTCCGTGAAGTAGCCATTCAAGTCAGCAATAAAAATGGCATCAGCAGCCAAGTCGATCGGTGTTTCTTTGAGCATTACACATCCCATTCCATATATTATGCTACACAGCTTGAGCGATGGGTGCTGGCTGTTACCATTACCGAGACTTTTTTGGGCTATGTGTATTTGCGATTTTATTGTTGGCTTCAGCAAGAGATGTGTTTCATGCTAAGGTGAAAGCACTGTTTCCGGGTTGGATTGATGCGATCGCAATTGACTGAGGATGTTACCTTGGTCATCATAAGTCAAAAAGCTAATCAATAGACACTTAATTTGTATGACCACTGATTCCCCCCAAGAACTACTTTTCCAAGCCGTAGGCATCCTCCCAGGGAAAGTAACTTTTACAGAAGAAGATAAAGCTGCTACCGTCACCGTTGCTGGCCGCAAATACCCGCTTTTATATATTCCCACAAAAAAAGGCTTGAAAGCATTTGAAGCCCTGAAAAAACAAATAGAAACTACAGGGAATAACGAGTTACGTCTGATCCTGTATCCTAAAGTAATTCATTTTCCTCGAAAAGATAAACCCCATCAAATCACCTTCCAATTAGTAGGATTCGACAACGGTTCGAGTGAAGGGATTTGTAGATCCCTCAATGATTTTGAGTTTAAAATCTCAGGTTTGTGGCAGTTTATACCAGTTTGTCAAGTCCCGTGCATTTCGGTGTTCAAGAATTTTACTCCCGAACGATTAGAGTTGGTGAAAAAATCCCCAGTTTACAAAAGAGTCAGATTTATGAAAGGCAGCCATTTACCGATATTTTGGAAAGATGCGCCGATGCGACCATTTCGGTTTAATCCTAAATTAGATAAAGAAGAACAAGGTAAGCCAATGTTTGTCTCCATCAAAGCTAAATTTTTACCGCAAAGGAACGTATTTGGTTTTGATTCGTTATTAACCTTGCCGCAATCAGAAGTGCCGCAATTCTTTAAAGCTAGCAAGAAAATGAAAACCGAAGCACTACAACAAATTAAAGAATTCAAAAAATCCACATCCAGTGAAGAGAGTAATGATACAGAAATAACTAAACTACCACCCTCACCCAAGCCAAAACTCCAGCTATCCGATCGCGGTACAACTACGAAAAATCCTTGAGCTTTATGCTCAGGTTTTGATGATTGTTGGCAGGAATTAATAATTATTCTGCTCCTGGTCTTTAAAGTGTTCAGCTAAGATGAGCGAACTCTGTTTCGCTCAAGTATAAAAACTCTTATTTTTTATGTTTTCTTAAGAAAATAGCTGTATTAATTAACTGACTATTGAAGCCAAAATTGTTTTCACACCCTGGCGAATTTGAGTGGGAGTAGGTGTACTAGTTTTGAGAGCGATTCCGGTACCTGACCACAACATGGGTTACATGGGACGCGGGTGGATGCGATCGCGCAGTACTAATTCCTAGAGAAAGAAGTTGTAGAAATTGGCGATCGCAAAAATAAAAAGTTCAGAGAATTATTAGTCGTGGATTTGGTATTCTAAAGTACTCCAAGTTTTCGGAGCAACAATATCATCAACAACTAAACCGTAGTCTTTTTGGAATTTATTATTGCATAAGTGCGATCGCCACAGACATATTACAGGTTTGATAACCTCGCTAAACTTCCAGTGAAGTGACATTTTATCTATGCTAATTTTCACCACTGTACTCAGAGAAATTCTAAAAGTTGTCTACTTTATAACAGTAATCGCTATTTCGGTAAGCTGGGATTTTCAAATAAACCCTTTTGCTAAAGCCACCGAAACCATCCAAATAGACTTGTTATCAAAAACTATATTATCAGTAGAACCCCCAAATCAAGTAGTTTCACAAGCAGTTAATTTGCCGACTATTGAACAAATCAAACGTATTGCCTCTGAGCAAAAAGCCACGCTGATTTATTATTCAATTAATCAGGATTTAAATCAAGAAGTAGAACTATTAATCTGGGCAATTCAACCTACAGGTCAAGTAGAATTGCGTCGTCAGGAACTCAAATCTCTGAAAATCTCTTTAGCCGATTTAGTCACCCAAGCACGGGAATCTATCAGAGGAAGTAGTACTAATAATTTGAGAAATCAGGGAAGAGAATTGCAACAACTATATCAAATTCTCATTGAACCTATTGCTGAACTTTTACCAAAACAGCCAGAAAGTCGGGTGATCTTTATTCCGCAAAGTTCCTTATTTCTGGTTCCTTTTGCAGCGTTAATCGATCGCCAGGGTAAGTATTTAATTGAAGCACATACTATTTTGACTGCACCCAGTATTCAAGTATTAGATTTAACTCATCAACGGCGAAGACAAATTCAAGGATTAACCCAAGACGTGCTGATAGTAGGAAACCCTACCAGGCAACAACCGGAATTATTGCCCTCTCTTCCAGGTGCTCAACAGGAGGCGATCGCTATTGCACAAATATTCAACACCCAACCTCTGCTCGGTTCAAATGCTACCAAAGCAGCTGTCTTACAAAAAATGCCTAACTCGCGGATTATTCATCTAGCAACCCATACATTTATTAATGAAATACAGGGTTTAGAAAGTGGATTAGCTTTAACTCCATCTGAAAACGATAATGGCATACTTACTGCTGCCGAAATCTTAGATTTGAGACTTAATGCGGAATTAGTAGTTCTTAGTGGCGATAATACTGGATTAGGACAGATTACAGGAGATGGAGTAATTGGATTGTCTCGCTCTTTTATGGCTGCGGGTGTTCCTAGCGTCATTGTATCTTTGTGGACAGTGCCCGATGTTCCTACAGCAGAATTGATGATTGAGTTTTATCGCTTTTGGCAACAGAAGCCTGATAAAGCGCAAGCTTTACGCCAAAGCATGATTAAAACTATGAAAAAATATCCTCATCCTAGAGATTGGGCAGGATTTACCCTAATTGGGGAAGCGGAGTGAGACAAAGTGCATAAGTCTTAAAAGTCCAGACATATACTGAATTAAACAAACTCAAGTACAGCCAAACCGACATAAATCCGTATTTACCCCAGGAGTCAAATATGCGATCGCCAATCCAATTAATTGCCCTCTTCACTCTCTTTAGCCTTGAGTTCCCGTTAGGAATTAAGTTTGCCACAGCCTTGTCAGTGTCAACACAAGAAGTAAAATCTAGTCAAGCAAAAAATTATTTAGGGATTGGCGATCGAACTATTTCTTCAACTCCACAATTAATTGCGCGACGGATTTTTGAACCAGTTCGCTCAACACCAACTCGTGATTACAGTTCTCTGGTACGATCAATTCGCTCAACACCAACTACTGATTACAGTTCTCCAAGAAATCGATTAATACTGGAGTTACTAAAACCACCATCTAAAGAGCAAATCGAACAACTGCGTCAGTTTGATCGGGATTATAAGAGAATCGAAGAGCAACTAAGGCGGCGAGAGCGAGAGGAGAAAAAATGGCGAGAACAGCAATGGCAATCCACATATCAATCAACTCCACAGGATCTACCTCCCAAGCCCAGACAAATAGCAGCAAAAATGTTGCAGCGAGGAATTCAGGAATACCAAAAAAGCCAATTTTCCACAGCCATCGGTATCTGGCAACCTGCGCTCGATATTTATCGCAGCGAAAAAGATCGCAATGGCGAAGCGACAGTTCTCAAAAATTTAGGCAATGCTTACAACTCTGTCGGGCAATATACTAAGGCAATTGAAAGCTTGCAGTTGTCTCTAAATATATTTCGCAGTAAGAATAATCGCAAAGCTGAAGTTAGTTGTCTAATTGGTTTAGGTGATGCTTACCATTTTTTGGGGCAATCCTCTAAGGCGAAAGAGTTTTATCAACAGTCTTTAACTATTGCACGTAGTATAGGCGATCGCAACGGCGAAGCTCGTGCTATGACTCGTTTAGGTAGGGACAATACTGCTGGGACTTCTGATAGATACATGGAAGTCATAGAATTTCTGCAAGAAGCTCTTGTGATTGCACAGGGTAGTGGCGATCGAACTATTGAAGTGAATGCCCTGAACAATTTAGCTACAGCTTACGTTTCTTTAGGTCAAGGTGGAAAAGCTCTTATAGTTTACGAACAAGCACTTAAGCTAGCCCGTGAAATTGGCGATCGCAGTAGTGAAGCTCATACTTTGAATAGTTTGGGTAACGCTTACTTCTCCTTATGGCAATCTAAAAAGACGATCAATTTCTATTCTCAAGCATTAACTATTTTTCGTGACATTAGCGATCGTCGTAGTGAAGGTGAAGTTCTCAACAACCTGGGCTTTGCACTTCTAAAAACTGGTCATCTGATAGACGCAGAAAAACACTTGCTTGATGCAATTGCAATTTGGGAATCTCTGCGATCGGCAGAACTCTCTGATAAAGACAGAGTTTCTTTGTTCGAGACTCAACAAACAACCTATCGTCTTCTGCAACAAGTCTTGATTGCTCAAAATAAACCCGAACTTGCCTTGGAAATTGCCGAACGAGGACGTGCTCGTGCCTTTGTAGAATTACTAGCACAGAGGTTAGCTTCCGATCCAGCAAATTCAAATGTTTTATCTAGCCTCAACAAGAATAATTCAGCTAACTTGTCTTCACCTACTCTGGCTCAAATTCAAGAAATTGCCAAAATACAAAACACTACCATAGTGCAGTATTCGATCGTATATGATGATTTCAACAGCCAAGGTCAAACACCACCCAAAGAATCAGAACTTTATATTTGGGTGATCAAACCTACAGGTGAAACTAAATTTGAGAAAGTTGACCTCAAACTCTTTCAAAAACAACACAATACATCTTTATCAGAACTAGTTTTTACTAGCCGCGACTCCATTGGTGTAAGATCTCTTCCCATTGTTAAAGTAGTTCCTCGTCCTGGTGTTCAACAAAGACAACAAGCAAATCTCACTCAACAATTACAGCAACTCCATCAAATTTTAATTGCACCGATCGCCGATCGACTACCCACTGACCCTAATGCTAAAGTCACCTTCATTCCTCAAGGTGAATTATTTCTCGTACCCTTTCCAGCACTCCAAGATCAACAAGGTCAATACCTAATTGAAAAACATACCATTATTACTGCACCTTCAATTCAGGTTTTGGCACTCACTAGGCAACAAAGACAAAAAGCAAACACAGGGGAAGTTTTGGTGGTGGGAAATCCAACTATGCCCAGTGTAGCGCCAGGAATAGGTCAACTACCTGAACAATTACCCAGCTTACCAGGTGCGGAAACAGAGGCTAAAGCTATTGCACCTCTGTTTAAGACTCGACCTTTGATCGGTAATGCTGCCACCAAAGCAACCATTGTGGAACAATTACCATTAGCCAGAATTGTCCATTTTGCCACACATGGATTGCTTGATGATGTTCAGGGATTGGAAAGTGCGATCGCTCTGGCACCCTCTAACAACGATAACGGTTTACTAACCGCTGACGAAATCCTCAACTTAAAACTTAATGCCGAATTAGTAGTTTTAAGTGCTTGCAATACCGGAAGAGGGCGCATTACCGGAGATGGAGTGGTCGGACTATCGCGTAGTTTAATCAGCGCGGGTGTATCCAGTGTAATTGTATCTCTCTGGGCAGTGCCAGATGCCCCTACAGCATCCCTGATGACAGAATTTTATCAAAATTGGCAAAACAACTCGAACAAGGCGCAAGCGTTGCGTCAGGCGATGTTGACGACGATGAAGCAACATCCCGATCCCAAAAATTGGGCCGCTTTTACTTTAATTGGTGAAGCAGAATAAAGCAGATAAAAGTACGTCGTTGCGCTTCCGCACTAAAGTGCAACTACGTACCTGTAGAATTTTATTTAATTGCATCTAAATATAAAGTTGATTATGCCTTCCATTAAAAGACGACAATTTTTACAATTTACAGGTTCTTTACTGGCAACACTAGGAATAAATCAATTAGAAATCCAACAGAAAGGAATTCGCTACGCCCGTGTTTTGGCAGAAAATACTCCCCGCAAACTCGCCCTTTTAGTTGGCATTAATCAATACCCCAATAGTCAGCGATTTAACTCTTTAAAAGGATGTGTCACCGATGTAGATTTGCAGCGAGAACTTCTGATTCACCGCTTCGGTTTCAATCCCAAAGATATCCTGATTTTAACTGATGCCCAAGCTACCCGTGAAGGTATTTTAACAGCATTTGAAAATCATTTAATTGCACAAGCTAAACCAGGAGATGTAGTAGTTTTTCATTACTCAGGCTGACGGGGTGACAACAATCGGTAAACCCCTTACTGCGTGCGGGGTTTACCGATTGTTGTCAAAAAAAAAGAGGTCTGCTATTCTCAAGAAGACCTAATTAACGAAAATAATGAATTTATTACCATTATTTTACACCGA